>NZ_JBHSKS010000018.1:0-61020 GCF_042657405.1 Algoriphagus aquatilis | reverse complement strand
ATGTTCATGGTCAAAACCGTCTATTTTGACCTAATTTAAAGCAAGTTGAAACCCAACTAAAGCAATTGTCACTAACTGTCAGTAAGAACTTATTTGGCTACTGGTATCATTGCGGATATACATATTGAATAATTATGAAGCGGTTTGTTTATATGATTTTCTTGGTTTTTTTGTCTTGCGGTAAAGAGACTCAAAATCAACAAAAAGGGTATCATGAGGTGGATTTTGGTTTTGAGGATTTTAAAGAAGCCGCAGAGTTAAAATCAAAAAAGTATCTCTTTAAAGAAATCCTTGTACCACATCATGTTTTGTATAAATCCGGAAAGTTGATTGTCTCAAGCTTAAGTTCTTCTGAGCAGCTATTCATAATAGATGCGGAGACAATGAAACTTGAGTCTTCAAAAGGCAAGAGTGGGCAGGGGCCGGATGAAATCTTTGAACCTTGGCGAATGGACAAAGGATTAAATGACAGTACATTTTGGGTTTACAGTATTTCCGGGAAGGAATTTTCTGAATTTTCGTTGTCAGATGACTCCTATAGCCCCCAAAAAAAGATAAAGCAGAGCGGAGACTTTTTCCAGAGCTTATCCATGAATTGGTTGGAAAAGGACCAGATAATTGCTTATCAAAATGTAGGCCCATCTCGATTTTCAGTATTTGATCTTTCAGGCAAAAGAATCAGAAATATTGGGTATTGGAATACTACAGGGGCTTCAAGTATTTTAGAAAATGAGAGCTTTATTTTGAGTACAATCAATCAGGGGAGTGTAGGCGTTTTTCCGGATGCCAACTATGTTGTTTTGGCACAAGTAAGTACAGATTCTTTTGAAATCATTGATTTAAAAACCCAAGAAATCACTAAGGTAATTGGGCCGATGAAGCAAGAATTAAAATATAGCGTTGAATTTGACGGTAAGCAGAACTTCCCATACTTGAATCCTAACATGAAAAATGGATATAACCAGGTATTTATGGATAAAAATGGGATTTTTCTTGTATACATGGGCCGGAGTGATGAAGAGATATCTAAGTCAGGAATTATGTCAAAAGATATTTTTGTATTTGATTTTAATGGTGTTCCCTTGATTCATTATAAGTTAGACCATTCAATCAAGGCATTGTCTGTAGATTCAGACTCAAGAAGGATTTATGGAGTAACTTTTGAAAAAGAACCAGGTATAGCAGTGTTTGAATATTGAAGAAATAGTTTAGAGAAAATTTCGAAATCTAGTAGTGAGACTTTAAGGTATAAAGTCTGTCTCAAATTAATAAACTGACCCTGTACTACTCTCTATTTTAAAAGCAGAAACGTTCGATAAAAAATAGTCTATAGCCAATAACAGAAAATATCTATTAAGAAATTCGCCTGATTTCTAGTTTGAGATTTGAACTATTTACTCAAATCAAGTATAAAGAAAATGCATCACTTCATACAAAAAATCCCGAGCTCTCGCCCGGGATTTATTTGATTATAAAACCAAGATCTGAATTTCTCAATTCTTGCGTCTAATTTCTTGTGTCTAAGAAATTACTTCTTCATCGCTAACCTCTCCGGCTTAGTCGATATTTTTTGCCAAATCAGCTCGCCTACTTTTTTGCCCTGCTTGCTTCCTTCTTCGATCGCCGGCATGTAGTGGATGCCTCCATAGAATCGGCTGATGGCTGCCTCGGCAGCTGCCTGAGAAAAGGAGTCAAACTCCCGCATCGGAAGTCCATAGGCTACCTCAGTACTGTCCACGATATGGAGTTGGTCCCCGAAAAGCTGGGCCAACGTATAGGAAGCTGCTGTAGAAGCCACGCTATGTCCTGAAGTGTGTTCCGGGAAAGGTGGGGTCTGAAGTAGAGGCACCCAATTCTCATCGATGTGCTGATTGATGTAGGTCTCCGGACGGATGGTGCGGCTGCGGTATTTTTCATCCCAGCAGGCGATAAAGGCCTCGTTGAGGGAGATTGCTGTCATGGCCAAAGCCTCCACGGTACCTCTCCAGTCTTTGCCCGCAGCAGCGGATGCTATGGATGCAATACCCATCCAGTGCCCGCCCGGAGTGATCTTTTTCTCAGCAAACATCACGTGCCCTTTGACATTCATCTTGTAGGGATTACAGTCCCAAAACATCGCAATGTCCTTTTGCTCAGAAGTCATGTTCTTCTGAATATCATACACTTCCATGGCTTTTTTGTAAAAGTCAGAGTTGGGATCGGAGGAAAATGCCGGCGGAGGAGATACCTTAAACTGTGCCGCTGAGTCCAGCACAAAGGTTCGGATCTTATTCCAATGCGGCTCCACTGCCTCCATGTAAGCCGGAGGAGTAGGTTGCCAAGTGCCTGGTTCATTGGTCACCGTGTACTTAGGAAAAGAACGGCTTTGGTGGTAATTATCCTTTTTGGCATACTCAATCACCTTTTTACCTACCTCTTGGCCATAAGCCACAGAAGACTCAAACACATCATCCGGAATTCCTTTTTCCTTGAGTTCGGCAAAGACCGCGTCACGGTGCTCGTTCATTTTCTCCTCAGAAAAGATCAAAGCCGTACCTACATGATAGTACGCCGCCAAGGCAGCAAGCGGGGCATAGACATTTTCAGGAACTTGGATTTCTAAAGGCTCCGAACCGTTCAGCTGCCCCATTAGGGAAGCATAATTGGTCGGGTCAGTGGCTGCAGCCACTTCATACGCTGCTAAGGAGGAATAAGAGTAAATCCTTGCAGCTACAGGCGGGGAGAAGATATCGTGAATAATTGTCTCCGTCACCCGATTTTGGGCTTTGGTAAAATAGCTGCCATCGGTGATGGCTTGTGAATAGTCCTTTTTCTCCTGGCAAGAAAAAGCCAACAGGGAAATCAGCACCGGAATGATCAGAATTCTAATCGTACGCATAGGGTTTTGTTGAGTTAAGTGTGATAAATCGATTCTCCTGATTGGGTCTGTGAGAATTTTACCACCTTACATGTAGGCTCAAAGCTAAGTATAAGGGAATCAATCCCAAATGATTTATCGCAGGTTTTTAGCGCAGCCAAATCGGTGCTCCTGAGTTTTGAACACCCAGAATCCAAGGCTCATTTTTCACCTTCAGTTGCTTCAGTTGTCTGAGTTCTGAGGCTTTGGAAAAACTGGAATTGACCGGTTCTTCAAGCCATTTTCCATTTTCCCAACGGAAAGAGAGTGGCATCAGATTCATGGATCTCCCTAAATCAGCGCGGAAACCAGCAAAATTTCCACCCAGCCAAAGCTGACCTGTTTCGGAATCTACTTGGAGTGCTAAGATCGGTCCCCACTGGGCTACATCCGGAAAAGGCACAAAGGAAAATTCTCCTTTTTCATCCTGAAAATAGACGCCGGATCGAAACTCATAGGCTGGCAGTTTTCTGGCTTTTTCGAGTTGGTCTTCAGGGAAAAGATCAGATGGCTGGCTAATTTTGGCATAGTCGGCATAGGAAGCATGGGTTCGCTTTACTCCTGGAATCTGTCGAATCAGATCATCACGGGTTGGAAAAGGCACAAGCTTTTCACCCATGTAATGAAATAAAATGGGATCAGCCTGCCCATTTGCGTCAAAGTCGTGATGGTACAGCCACACCGGCTTTTCAGCACTGGCTTTCAGCTTGGAGTTCAGTCCCAAATTGCCCACAATCAGGTCGGGTTTGCCGTTTTTGTCTACATCGGCTATACCTAGCGAATTGATCCAGCTGGAGGAAAATTGTAATCCTTTTGGAGTTTTCTCAGTCGCTTTTCCTCCGGATAAGTCAAAAACCCGAATTCCCGTCCAGTCGCCAGCCAAGATCAATTCAGCTTTTCCATCTCCATCCAAATCTGCAAAAGAAGCTGCATTCAGCATTCCCAGTTCGGCTCCTTTCCCAAACCAAGCCTCTGTTTGGTCTTTAAACTGGCCTCTTCCCTGATTGATTAGCAGGCTGCTTTTTGGACTCGCTCCATAGTCTCCTGCACGATGGCTAGCCGTTGCAAAAATGTCCAAATCTCCGTCTCCATCCACGTCATGAAATGCCACTGCTGAGGTATTCTCCCCGATGGGAGGAAGTGAATTCATGGAGAAAAAGAACTTGCCCGTGCCGTCACCAAAGAAGACCCGATCAAAATAAAAGAGATTGCCTGACTCGTATTCCGAGCCTCCACTACCTACGTAGAGGTCCAAGAGTCCATCCCCATTCAGGTCTGCAAATTCGGCCACGGTATCTTCAGCCTTGGCCAGCTGGGTAAACATGGGATTAGCTACTTCTGTAAAACTTCCATCAGCCGACTGGATGAAAATTGCTCCAGGCTGATCTTTTGCGCCACCTAAATAGAGATCATCCAATCCGTCTCCATTGACATCTGCTACTGCCAAGGCCGGTCCCATTCGGGCAAAGCTCTTAGGCGCCAAATACTCGCGCTTGAGTTCGTCCACTTCGTCTTTTTCCAGATGAGTCCAGGAGATTTGAGGAAAAGAAACAGACGCAGGGGTTTCGGAAGTAATCGATTCGATCACCTTACCACTTCCTTTGACAAGTTTCAACGATTGATTCACTGGTCCTCCAGAGAAAATCTCGAGTTCACCAGTTGACCAAGCAACTTGGATGGAATCGACTTGCTGGATTTTTCCCAAGCCAAACACAAGTTCGGCTGCAGGTCCCGACTGAAATCCGCGACTGGTGCTGATTCGCTGAGTCCAGCTTTGGTTTTGGGCAAAAATCTTGACCTGAGCACCGATCGCTTGGCGATTGAAACCATCCTGACTGAGGGTGACTTTCAGGTAGGAGTTGCCCAATCGCTCACTTCGGTTTTGATAGACAAAGGCTTCCTGATCAAGGTTATTGAGTGCCAAATCTAAGTCTCCATCATTGTCCAAGTCGGCATACACCGAGCCGTTGGAATAGGACTCCTGATCCAAGCCCAAGGCTTTTGCCTGATTCTCAAAGCGCAGATCTCCCAGATTTTTCCAGGCAAAATTGGAGATCTTCAGGCTTGGAAGCATGTCGATCTGCTTTTTGCGCAGCTCTGCCAAAGGCGTGCTCGCATCTGCTTCCTGGGAATATTGGATAAAATCTAGGTCATTAGGCCGCTTGACAATTCCGTTGCTCACATGAATGTCAACCAACCCGTCATTGTCCATATCAAATAAAAGCGGTGACCAACTCCAATCGGAAGCAAATACGCCCGCAAAAAGCGCTACCTCAGCAAATCGACCGTTCCCTTGGTTCACTTGGAGGTGGTTGCGCACATACTGATCCTGATAACCAAACTGTTTCTTGATCTGATAGACCTCGGCCTTGTCCTCGCCCACCGATTTCATCCAGATCTCCGGATTTTCTGGAAGCATGTCCGTGGTAAAAATCTCCGGCAAGCCATCTCCATTTAGATCAGCGGCATCATTTCCCATGCTGTAGCGACTGGTGGAGGGGATCATTTCTTCCAGTGCTTCACGAAAGGTGCCGTCCTGATTGTTGAGGTAGAGGTAGTCGTTTTCGGTAAAGTCATTGGACACATAGAGGTCCAACCAACCGTCGGCATTGAAATCCTCTGCGGAGACCCCCAAGCCAAAACCTAGGATACTGGAATAGATTCCTGAGGATTCGGTCACGTCCTCAAAACCGGTTTTTCCTTCGGAAAGGAGGTTTTTATAAAGTTTGTCACCAGTTGGATCGGCTTTGGTCCGATTTTCTGATTTGGCAAAAACCTCCGGTGACTTCACATTATGGTTGAGTAAATAGAGGTCCAAATCCCCATCCCGATCGTAATCAAAAAATACGGAATGCGTGGAAAAGCCTTTGAAATCCAAGCCGTATTCGGCTGCAGATTCGGAAAACTTGCTTTCACCTAGATTGATGTAGAGCTTATTTTGGCCTTTGATGGAACCGTAATCCCCTACTTGACAGACATAGATATCCAAGAGTCCATCACCATTGACATCGGCCATGGTCACTCCAGTGGACCAACCTCCATCACCTGAAACACCGGCAGATTCGGTAATGTCCTCAAACTGGAAATTTCCTTTATTTCGGAAAAGCTTATTAGGAACCTGATTTCCGGTGAAATACAAATCGATCAAGCCATCCTGATCAATGTCTCCTGCGGCTACTCCGCCCCCATTATAGAAATAGAGGTACTCCAAAATATTGGCTTCAGGAGTCGAAGTCAGTCGATTTTCAAAGTGAACTCCAGTTTGTTCCGGACTTTTCAACTCAAAAAGAGGATCCGAAGTGGGTTCGATTTCCTTTTTTTCGCAGGAAATCATCCCTAAAACCCCAACTCCAAATAGAACCCAATAAACGAAATACTTCCGCATCAATACGTCCAGATTTCAGCAGGAGCGCTGTTTTTCACAACCAATAACTGATTTTTCCCGAGTGGGGAAAAAGCCCGGATATCCCCTTCGAGTTTTAAGCCATGCATTCGGTTTGGCCAGAAAGAAAAGGTGCCATCCCCTTTTCCAAGTAGAATCTCCCCATAGCCTGCATCGTATTTTCCGATTTCAGGTTTGACGTGAGAAAGATTTCCTCCCAAAAGTAAATCCTCGATTCCGTCTCCATTCAGGTCCATGGACTGAATGGCAAAAACCCATGTTTTCTGAGCCTCTACCGGAAATGCCTTCCATTCAAATGCACCATTCCCCATATTGATCAACACTCCGGACTGTAGGTGATTCATTTCCTGCACGATGGATCGGTCGATTACTTCTTTTGGGAAGATATCCGAGAGCGACTGGTTGTTGTAATCTGCATATCGGATGTATTTTTTCTTGATACTGGGCACCTGCTTTTCCAACTCATGCTTCAAGGTGTAAGGCACCTGAACTTCCCCCACCTGCTGGGTATAGACCTGCTCAATGGCCCCGTTTTGGTCAAAGTCATTGAGGTACATCCTGATGGGATGAGTGGCAGAACCTTTCATTCGGGTATTCAATCCTTGATTTCCAAGCGCCAAATCAGGTTTTCCATCCCCATTAAAATCTCCTACTTCAAGGGTTCGATACCAGCCTTTAAGCTGCTCCATACCGGTGATAGTGGCTTTTTCCAATTTGTTTCCGGTATTTCTGAAGAAAGTCGGTGCCATCCATTCGCCCACGACGACAAGGTCTTGCTTCCCATCTCCATCATAGTCAACTACTTTGGCATCGGTCACCATACCCAATGCTTTCAATTCGGGTGCAAACGAGGCCGATTGCTCGGAAAAGCTTCCTTTGCCATCATTGATCCAAAGCTGACTGTCTGCAGGAGCACCATAGGTAAACGGTACCAATCGACCACCCACAAACAAATCCAAAGCTCCGTCACCATTAAAATCAAAAACTTCCACGACAGCGCTGCTGCCAAAAATTCCCATCATCCCGGTGTAAAACCCCTTGGAAAAATTGCCCTTCCCATCGTTGAGATAGAGTCTATCCGTCAGATCAAGACTTCCAAAACCTGATTCATTTCCACCTGAAGTGACGAATAAATCCTGGTCTCCATCGCCATCTGCATCAAAAAATGCTGCATCGGTATCTTCAGAAAGTGAATCGGCAACTAGGTCCGGTTGTGCTTTTTCCACAAACCTTCCATTGGCCTGAGCGAGGTAGATTTTCCCTGGATAGGATTTGGCTCCGCCAAAAAATAGATCATCCAAACCATCACCATTGATGTCAGCTTTGGCAAAGGCAGGACCTTCGGTGGAAAACATGTGATAAGTCAATCGATCGCGATCAAAGTCCACAAACTCATTTTCAACATGGGTAAAATCCAGACCTTGGTTTTGAACCTTCGCAAATCTCATAGGAGATACCGAAGCAGGAAAAAAGGAAACTCCCTCGGGTAATTTTTGGGCTTCTTCCCATTTCAGGGTGAGCAATTGATCTACTTTCTGATTTTTCAGCTCGGTATAGCTGCCATCAGGCCAGAGTACCCGAATCTCATCCAAGGTAGTGATCGGCCCTAAGCCAATGGTGATTTTAGGATCAACGCTGGATTGAAACCCACGATTGGGCATCTGCTCGGTGTAAAAGAGCTGATCACCGACTTTTACCTGGATTTGCGTTCCAATCGCCGCAGTATTTTTCCCTTTTCCCACCAATTGGAATTGGATACTATGGTTCTCAGGCTGTAAGGTTTTGCCTTGATTTCTAAAAATCTGAGCTGGCTTATTTACATTGTTGACCACCAGATCCAAGGTGCCGTCATTATTCAAATCCCCATATGCCGAACCATTAGAATGGATTGGAGCTCCAAGTCCCCATTGATCCGCAACATTTTCAAATTGAAGATTTCCAAGGTTGCGAAAGGCGTAATTTGCTACAGGATTGACTGGTATCGGATCCACCAAAGCTTTAAAATCAACGCCTTTGTCAGAGATAATTTTGACCTTGGTTTCCTCATCATCGATGAAGTTGAGGTAATCCAAATCAGTGATATCCTGATAAATGCCATTGGCTACGAAGATGTCCCGCTTGCCATCATTGTCCATGTCAAACAATAAGGCTCCCCAACTCCAGTCTGTCGCTTCGACATTGGCAAGCCGACCCATTTCGCTAAATGTTCCATCTCCGTTATTGACATGAAGCATATTTCTGGAGAATTGATAATGGTAGCCATGCGTCTTGTTAAACTGGAATTTATCCCAATTTTCAAATGTGGTCACTTGCTTTAACCTAGTGGGTGACTCGGGAAGCATGTCGGTTACAAAAATATCCAATAGCCCGTCACCATTGAGGTCAGCGATGTCAGCTCCCATAGAAGCCGCACTGATCGAGCGCATGTGCGACTCGAGTGATTCGGTAAAGGTACCGTCTTGGTTATTGATGTAGAGGTAATCTTTTTCAAAAAAGTCGTTGGAAATAAATATATCCGGCCAAGTATCCTGATTGACGTCACCTATAGTAATTCCCAATCCAAAACCGATAATGGAACCGTATATGCCGGCGGCTTCGCTGACATCGGTAAACTTTTCCCCATCATTTCTGAAAAGCTTGTCTCCACCTACCGGGTCCCGCTTAGGACGCTCATTTTGCATTTTGTTGAACGTACCGATCGCTTGGTAGGAGTTGTTAAGCAGATAGACATCGAGGTCACCGTCTTTGTCATAGTCAAAGAAGACTGCATGGGTGGAAAATCCCTGATCTGCCAGGCCATAGGCCTCAGCCATTTCCTTAAAGGTACCGTCTCCTTGGTTGATGAATAGCTCATTTTGCTTGTTGTCACCGGAGATATCGCCTGAGTTGCATACGTAGATGTCCAGAAAACCATCTCCATTGACATCGGCCATGGCCACGCCGGTACTCCAGGCACGGGTACCTGCTACGCCTGCCTTTTCGGTGACGTCCTCAAATTTGAAATCACCTTTGTTGAGGTAAAGTTTGTTGGGACCGAGGTTGGCAGTGAAATATAAATCCGCCAATCCATCGTTGTTGAGGTCTCCGATGGCCACCCCGCCACCATTATAAAAATTACGATACGTGAAGATATTAAAGTCTTCATTGAAGCTCAGGTCGTTTTTAAAATCCACGCCTGTACTATCTGAAGACAAGTCTTCAAAAAGTGTGACTGTTTTTTCGGCTTTTGGAGCACAGGCATATATCAACCCCAACAAGAGGAGTCCGGCAAAATGACTTTTCATGAAGGTTTGATTTCTTTGAGTTTTTTCTCAATTGGGAGGTCGGAAATCTCAGCCCTCACCACAGAAATGTGTTTTTTAAAGACTCTGATTCTTCGGTTTCCATCCATTTTGACAAATGCGATCTGGCTTTTGTCCTCATTGGACACTTCAATAAACCCTGGGCCATACCATTGTTCAAAGAGTTTGACTACATCTTCACGAAGCTTCTCTACTGCGAGCTCTTCATTCCAAGGTGCCCAACCTTCATAGGTGAATTCAATAGGCATGAGGTAGATTTTTTCGTCCTCAAATTTGGGGTAAAAACGCATTTTCGCAGGGTTTCCGGAAGGCATCTCTGCTTTATACTCGACAGAAAGCTCTGTAGGACCATTATTGAGAATCCCTTTTTTATTAAGCGCCCAGCAGGTTTCAAAGAACTCTTTTCGCTCCATTCCAAGACGTAGGCCTAGAAAAAGGTCATTGGCTACTTTTCCGGAGGCGAGCTGTTCGGACTCCAATTTTTCATAAGGAGACTGACAAGCCAAGGTCGTGAATAGGAAGAGAATGCTAGCGAATAGTAAAAACGATCGGTGTTTCATTATTTCTAAAGACGACTAAGTTGGGTTTGTTTTCGATTTGAATAGGCAGCATGCTTCTGATTTCTCCGGTGACCAAAAACCCACTTTCTTGAGGTTTCATCGCTTTCCAGAGATTGGGGGAAACAGGATTGAGCACCCAACCATAACTCCCGAGTTGGGAGCCGAGTTCTGGTTTGATTCGACTTTGATTTCCACCAAAGATCAGGTAAGGGAGACCTGATTTTCCAGGAATTGAACTTATGGAATAAACTGGAGCAGATTGAACTTCGATAGGTAAAGCTTGTGACTTAAACCCGCCATTTCCTTCATTGATCCAAAGACTGGTCGCCAGCTGATCTGCCTGCAAAGTTAAAGATTTTGCCCATACTGCTTGAGGGAAAAGGTCCTCCAGATGCTTGTTTTGATAAGACTCATAGGTCAGTAGCTGCTTTTTCAAGGAAGGGATTTGCTTAAGTAGCGCAGGCTTTAAAACCAAAGGAATGGTTTTTTGATTCTCATACTTCGAAAGGATATGGTCCAATGCTCCGTTTTGGTCAAAGTCATTGATCACCATTCGTAACTGAGAATCCGGCGAGGTTCTAAGTCGAGAATTCAGGCCTTGATTTCCTGCCAGGATATCGGGCTTTCCATCTCCTGTGACATCCTCTACCAAGAGGCAATTCCAGAGTCCTCGGGTATCTTCAAAGCCAAAATCAGCAGTTCTTTCAAGAAATTTTCCATCAGTAAGAGAAAAAACACGAATAGGCATCCATTCTCCAGTTACGATCAGTTCGAATTTACCATCTCCATCCAAATCCGCCAATGCACCTGCGGTCAACATTCCCATTTGGAGAAAAGAAGGATTTACTTCTTGGGTGACGTCTGTAAAGCTGCCCTTCCCATCATTTTTCCATACTTGTAAACTGGTGGGAATTCCATATCCAAATGGAATCGATCGACTTCCCACTATCAAATCAGCATCGCTGTCGCCATCTATGTCTGAAGAAAGTATAAACGAGGTCGGGGTAGGCGCAAAAACCTGTGTGGATTTTAAGAATTTCCCCTTTCCATCATTGAGATAGAGTCGATCAGCATAGATCCCTGAGTAATCCAAAAATTCAATCCCACCACTTCCAACAATCAAATCCGGGTGCCCGTCACCGTTGGCATCAAAGAAGTGACCAAGCACATCCTCAGCCAAGCTATCTTCTGAGAATAGAGATGCTTGAATTTGTGTAAACGTACCAGATGAACTTTGCACCAAAAGTGCAGAAGCCTGACCTTTAGCACCGGGAATAAACAAATCTTCCCTTCCATCCCCATTGATATCTGACTTGGCTGCATTTGGTCCTTCATTACTTACCATCCAAAACCGAAGGCGATCCCGATCAAAATCAACAAAATCACTTTCCTTGTGACAAAAAGGGATCAATACATTGCGCAGTGCCAACAGCGTGACTTCAGCTGCGCTTGACAATTGCCCGGTGGTTGCTTCGGTATCCGGGGAAATTTGAAGGTGTTGATTGACTTTGACTGAAGTCAAGGTACTAATGGTGCCATTCGGCCATCGAATCTGGAGTGAGTCCAACTGAGAGATCGAGCCCAAGCCAAAATGAATTTTGGAATCGACCGAAGACATGTAACCTTTGACAGGCTGGAACTCCTGGTAATAGGTTTGATTTCCTGCAAAGGCAGTGACTTTAGCTCCAAATGCTCTTCCCAAATCAAGAGTCAGGTAATTGCCCTTTTTAGATTCGACAGCTGTGTTTTGATAGACAAAGGCTCGTTCGTTCAGGTTGTTGACTACCAAATCCAGGTCTCCGTCATTATCCAGATCGCCGTAGGCAGATCCTGTACTAAATGTCAATTCATTCAAGCCCAATTGCTCCGCCTGATTTTCAAATTGCCATTGGCTTTTATTCTTGAATAAAAAGTTGCGCTGAGGTACTGAAGGGAAGGCATCAATCATCTTGGTCACCAAAACTGAATCTTTTTTGAAAGTAGCCGCCTGATCCTGATTATTGGCATAGAAGTCTACAAAGTCAAAATCAGTCAGGTCCTTTACAATGCCGTTGGCCACAAAAATGTCCTTAAGCCCATCGAGATCTGCATCAAAGATCAAAGCACCCCAACTCCAATCTGTGGCTTCTACCCCTGCCAGTCTACCCACTTCGGAAAATACAGGAGTAGACGTCCCTGGACGAAAACCCAAATGCCGCTGCAGCGTATTTCGGGTAAATTGGTGATGATACCCTGCTTTGGCACTTGCCTGATGCTTGTCCCAATCTTCAAAAGGTGTTTTGGTTTTGACTCTAGCCAAGTCATTTGGAAGCATTTCGGTAACGAAAATATCCGGCAAGGCGTCATTGTCGAGGTCGGCGATGTCCGCCCCCATACTTCCCATACTGATTTCGGGCAAAAGATCAGGCAAGACTTCAGAAAAAGTCCCATCCTGATTGTTGAGATAGAGGTAATCCCGTTCAAAAAAATCATTGGAAACATATAAGTCAGGCCAATTATCCTGATTCAGGTCTGCCACTGTTACACCTAGACCATAACCAATGGCACTTCCATATATCCCTGCGTCTTCCGAAACATCGGTAAATCGTTGCCCATCATTTCTGAAAAGTTTGTTACCACCTTCAGGATCACGGATTTCGCGTTGACCCTCCCGAAGATCAAAAAGACCAACTGACCGACCGGAATTGCTGAGGAGGTACATATCCAGGTCTCCGTCCTTGTCGTAATCAAAAAATACGGCATGTTGACTGAGTCCTTCCTCAGCCAAGCCAAATTCCTTGGATTTCTCTTGAAACTTACCGTTTCCAAGATTGATAAATAATTCATTGTGCCGTTTGTCTCCACCCGGAGGCCCGGATTTGCAGACATAAATATCCAATAGGCCATCCCCATTGACATCTGCCATGCTGACACCGGTAGACCAATAACCCGTCGAATTTAGGCCGGTTTGGTCTGTGATATTTTTGAATTTAAGATTACCCTCATTGAGATAAAGGGCATTGGAAGTTTGATTCCCTGCAAAAAATATATCAGTCAGCCCATCATTGTTAACATCCCCCAAGGCGACACCAGCCCCGTTGTAAAAATTACGAAAAGTATAAGGGTTGACTTTCTCAGTATAGGTAAGGTCATTCCTAAATTCAATGCCAGACTCAGATTCGGATAAAAGACGGAAAAGGGAAGAAGCATCTTTCTTTTTTCCCCCACAGGAAAAAAGCACTGAAAAACTGAAAAGATAAAGGATGCTGATTTTCACGGGTAAATTTGAAAAACCTGCTGATTTCCAAGCAATAGACAGATTTGATTCAGTTAAAATTCAATTCTAGGCTAGACCTTTCAGAAAAAAAGGAAGTGTACCAAAGTACACTTCCTTTATTAAACTGGGTCAATTCAAATTAATAACCAGGATTTTGCTTCAAGCTAGGGTTAGCATTGATCTGGTTTTGAGGAATTGGGAACAAGGCTCTGAAAGGCTGAGAAGCCTGCTTTTCCCACCAAGGTAGGTTCCACTTTCCGAAACGGATCGCGTCAGATCTTCTGGTCGCTTCAGCAAACATTTCTCTACCTCTTTCATTGTACAACTCGTCCAATGTGATCGAAGTATAAGCTGGCATGCCTGCACGATTTCTGATTTGATTTACCGCAGCCAATGCATCCGCAGTTTTACCTTGACGGAGAGCAGCTTCAGCTTTGATCAGGATGATATCGCCCAATCTGATCAATGGATAGTCATTGTTCAAGCTGTTTGCAGCACCTGTAGCAAACTCAAACTTACCTACACGAGCACCTGCTTGTCTGAGTGAGTTTGGAGTCAGCATGTTGATCTGAGGAGTGTAAGTCAAAGGCTGACCATCTGGATCGTTTGGTTCTGCAGAGATATCGATCAATCTTTTTCCATCAGAAGAAAACTGAGGACCTACAAGGAATGAGTTGATACGGGCATCATTCTTATCATAGCTATTGTAGAATTCTTCCAATGAAGCATATCCATTCCAAGGCTGATCCTGCAAGTTGAAGGTAGCCTGGCTTGAATAGTGAAGCGTCATTTGAGGAAGGTTGAAACCACCTGCGTTGTTTTGATCGTAAGGAAGCGTCAGAATGTTTTCTGTAGAACCACCGTTACGTTCAGAGAAGTTTGCAAAGTAGTTTGAAGTCAAAGAATAATCACCGCTGTTGATTACTGCATTGGCAGCAGCCTCAGCTTCAGCCCACTTAGGAGTACCTGTGTAAACTCCGGCATTGATGTACAACTTAGCAAGCATTGCTTGGGCAGTAATCTTATTGATGGTGTATTTACCAGACTTTGCAGGAAGAAGGTCGATATTGTTTTTGATTGAAGATTCAATGAAAGCGAATACCTGAGCTCTTGTCGCATTGGTAGGGTTACCACCGGTAGAGTTTTCGTCAATGATCGGAACATTTCCCCAGCTATCGATCAACCACATGTAGACCAAAGCTCTAAGCACCTTCAATTCTGCATTAAGGGCAGGGACATTCGGGTAGCTGATGATCAAGTTGTTGATTTCACCGATTGCTGAATAGCAATAGTTCCAAGAATTGTTGAAAGACTCTTCTTGTGGATTCCAAGTATGTCTGTGCATACGGATCCACTGACCACCATCTTCCCAGTCAGCGCCTTTATGTGCAATGACCATTTCGTCAGATGCTACCTCTTGGATAGACCAGATGCTGTTGTGACCACCCCAAGAACCTACGATACGAGCGTAAGCAGATGCTTTGAGGACGTTAATCAAATTCGGATTGTTGCTTGCAGCAATATCCTCGGCCGTAACTCCATCCAACACCTCTTGCTCCAGCTCTTGACATGCTCCCATGGCAAATACCACAGGAAGCACTAAACCGATTTTACGAAAAGATTTAAACATATCAGTTGAATTTGATTGGTTATTTAAAGTTTACAGTTACACCCAAAGTGAATGAACGAGTTTGGAAGTAAGTATTTCTACGCTCAATACCCGGAGAAAGTGACGTAGTAAATGCATCACCATTTTCAGCGTCATTCACTCTTACTTCTGGGTCGATACCCGTGTAGTTAGTCAAAGTGAATAGGTTCTGAGCAGCTAGGTAGAATCTCAAGGTAGACAAGTTTGGAGACTTAGTCTTCACGTTATAACCCAACTCCATGTTGTCCAATCTGATGAAAGAAGCATCTTCCACGTAAGAGCTGTTGAACGTAGGAGTAGAAGTTACCAATGGGCTGGTTGGTGTCTTGCTCGTTACTACAGAGTTCCAAGTGTTAGAAGCAGCGTCAGCATTTTCGTAGAAACCTCTGTAAGAGTTGTACAAATCATGTCCCCAAGTACCTCTCAAGAATACGTTCAATGACCACTGACCGTACATGAAGCTGTTAGCAAAACCGAATTCACCTTTTGGAAGACCGTTACCCAATTTTTCGAATTGGTTTGGATCTGTTGTAGAAAGGATATACTGGCCGCTTTCAGTGTAACCGGTCAATCTTGGACCATAGAAATCACCCAAAGTCTGACCTACTCTGTTGTAGATGATTGGGTTGTTGTTTTGACCTGGAGAACCAGGAGTTGCAAATCTCAATTCTTCAAATCCAAGTTCACCTGCTGATAAGCTTTCGATTGTAGTCTTGTCATAGATGGTGAAGTTGAACGTTGGAGTCCACTTCAAGCTTCCTTTACCCAGCTGATTTACTGAAGCAAGGAATTCAAAACCTGCAGCTCTCAAGTCGGCCAAGTTAACCCAAGTAGAAGACGCTGTATTGAATCTTCCTGGATCAAATGGGTTTGGAGCACCTGTAGCCACCGGTACGTTGAACAACAAGTCAGAGATATTTCTGGTGTAGTAGTCCATGCTACCTGTCACTTTACCATCGAACAAACCGAAGTCCACACCGACGTTGAATTCTTTCTTAGTTTCCCACTTTAGGTCTCTGTTAGGGTTAGAGAACTGGTTGATACCTACGAAGATGTCATTTTGAGACAATGGATCACCATCCAAGTCGATTCGGTTACCGTTACCAAACACACCCAGCGCCAAGGTTGGAGATGGAGGAAGGTTACCAGTCACACCATAAGAAACTCTTGGCTTGAATTGATTGAACACACCCATATCGAAAATCTGCGTGAAATCAGAACCTACAGAGAATGCAGGGAACACACCTGTTTGGTTGTTAGCACCAAAACCAGAGTAGGTCTCCGCTCTTACTGAAGCAGATACGAAGAATTTGTTGTCGTAGTTGAAGTTAGCTCTACCGAACGCAGAATTCAACTGATCTTCATTTGCGAAAGAAGATACGTTGGTATTGCTACCCAAACGAAGTGCACCGGCACCTAGGTTATTCCAACCTGTATCGAATAGGAATTGTCTAACTCTCGCATTGAAACCTTGGTTGGTAGTAAACTGAGTACCCACACCACCAAGAAGTGTCATGTTCAATTTGCTAGTCAAATCTGTCTCGTACCGAAGTGTAGATTCGAAGATTCTCTGGCTTCTGTCGAAGGTATTTCTTTCAGCAGAACCTTGAGATCCGAAACCTACTTGGTAATCTTGGATTGACCAGAAACCACCAGAAAGTGTATTTCTTCTATCCTGAGAATACTGAGCGGAAACAGTCAAGTTTGGAAGAATGTCATATTCTACTTTGTAAGAAGTCAAAGCAGTCTTCGTCTCACCTACAAATCGCTGCTGTCTTGCCAAAGCCACTGGGTTGAAGAAGTCAAACAAGTCTCTCTGGAAATACCCGCCAAAACGCTGATTAGCTAGGTCGGTATTTTCGAAGATTGGAGCAGTAGGGTTGTAGATCGTAGCATATCTAAATGCTGCATCATTGATAGACTCGGAATCAACATTGGTGAAAGAAAGGTTGACATTGAATCTCAAGGTATTGTTCAAGGCACCTTGAGAAAGGTTCAAACGGGTGTTCAATCGCTCATTACCTACACCGTTAACAATACCGTTATTGTCACGGTAGTTAACAGATGCCATGTAAGAAGTATTGTCAAAGCTACCAGAAACGCTCGCGTTGGTTGTGAATGAAAGCGCATCGCTGATCAATTCATTTCTCCAGTCTGTTTTGCTTCCAAAGTCAGTACCGCCTCTTGCCACAAATTCCTCAGGAGAAAGTACAGGAATCAAATTGGTAGCCTGATCTAATGTACCGAAAGAATTGATGGTCACGTTTGTAGTACCTTCTCTCTTACCTTGTTTGGTGGTCGTGATCAAGATCACACCTGAAGATCCTCTCGCACCGTAGATAGCAGCAGCCGAACCGTCTTTCAATACGTCGATAGACTGGATGTCATTCGGGTCCACGTTTTCAAGCGAAGCACCGATCACACCGTCCAATACGATCAATGGAGAAGAGTTGGCACCGAAGGTAGATAGACCTCTCAAACGGATGTTGAAGCCGTTGTTTGGGTTACCACCTGGTCTAGTGATAGATAGACCTGCCACTTTACCTTGGAGCAACTGCGTAGGGTTGGTCACGTTACCTCGGTTGAAGTCGTCAGGCTTGACACCTACTACGGCTGAGGTAATTTCTTTTTTGTCCTGAGAACCGTAACCGATTACTACTGCTTCCTGAAGGCTTTGGATATCCTCCTTCAAGTTGATCGTCAATACAGACTGGTTGCCGATTTCTACTTCCTGCGTGAGGTAACCCACAAAGGAAACGACAAGGATTTGATCTCCCGGCTGGAGTTGGAGGGTAAACTTACCGTCCAAATCAGTGGCAGCACCTCGGGTAGTACCTTTAACAAGTACCGTTGCACCCGGAACAGGGTCTCCAAGCGACGCATCCAGGACAGTACCTGAGATGGAGCGACTTTGGGCATTGACACCGATGATCGCTCCCAAGAAGAGCGCCACAGCAAGCATCAATGACTTGAGCTTTGGTAAATAATTTCTCATAGGGTTTGTTGTTTTTTAAAAAGCGAAATAGGTATGAGTACTTAATTTCGATTCTAAAGTGAAGTTTAAATTTTGATTTTGCAATTCTTAACAAATGGCCTCTTGCACAATCGAAAAACCTATTTCCAACGGAATTAGGCATATTTTAACAAATAATTAACAATGCTGCCAGAATAGTGAGAATAATTTAATGGAAAACGTTTTCCATTTGTAGATAATTAAAAAAATCAATTTTTATTAATTAAATGAAAATTTACCATAAAATTTTTTGAAGGATTTTAAGGGATTTTCAACATTTATAAAATTTTTCAAAAAGTCATTCGGGTTTGTTTTAAATATCAATTAATAAAAACGTTGAATATATTCAACATAATAATTACTTATCGCTTTTATATAGGTTTACCTACCGTTTATATATCCTCTATTTCCTGCATTCATATTTTTTAACTCAACTCCTGATGCAACCACTCCGTATTTTTCACCATCTATGCAAAAAAAAACATCGCCTACTTTTATGAATCTACGCCTCTTAATCATCTTCTCAGGACTCCTTTTTTTTTCGGTTATCGAAGCATCCAGCCAAGGCATCAAGGGAAAAGTGAATACCAAGGAGGGAGAGCCTTTGCCCTTTGCATCTGTCTTTATCCGAAACTTGGAAGATGGCGTACCTACCAATGAAAATGGCCTCTACGAATTCCGACTTAAACCGGGCTTTTATGACGTGGTCATTCAATACCTCGGATACAAATCCTTAATCAAAACGGTAGAAGTCAAAAACGACTGGGTAGAGCTGAATTTTTCGCTCGAACCCCAAATCTACAACCTGAGCACGGTGGAAGTAAAAGCAGGTGCCGAAGACCCTGCGCTCACCATCATGCGAAAAGCAATCTCCAAAGCCAAGTACCATCGACTCCAGCTCCAAGAGTACTCCATGATGGTCTACCTCAAAGGCACAGGCCAACTCACGGATGCGCCATTTTTCCTAAAGAAAAAACTGGAAGAGGAAGGCCTCAAGCTCAATGAAGCGTACACCTCAGAGTCGGTTTCAAGAATTACATTTTCGCTCCCTGACAAGGTGGATGAAAAAGTGATTTCGATCCGTACCAACGGCGACAATCAGGGCACTTCTCCTGCACCTTATATACAGACCTCTTTTTACCAGGATCAGATCAATGAGATCGTGTCCCCTTTGTCACGCTATGCCTTTCAGTATTACCAATTCCGCTACGAAGGCAGCTTCTTTGACCAAAATGTCATGGTCAGCAAAATCCGGGTTACTCCTCGGTCTCGGGGCGAGCGGGTTTTTGAAGGGTACATCTACATCATCGAAGACCTATGGGCGATACATAGCCTTGACCTGACCTCCTCGCTCCTAGGTTTCCAAATCCGCGCCAAACAACAGTACGCCCCCGTGGCCGAAAATGTCTGGATGCCCTTGACCCACACTTACACCTTTGGAGGTAAAATCTTTGGCTTTGCGGGAGAGTTCCAATACCTAGCCTCTACGCGGGACTACAAAATAAAGCTCAATCCCGACTTGGCTTCCAAGCCGGAAATCATTGATGAAAAGGTCCAAGCGGTACCAGTGCCTGCTTCCAAACCTTCCAAATCACTTTCTGCCCTCGAGCAGCTTGCCAGTGAGGAACCCAAAACCCGCAAGGAATATCGCAAACTCCTCAATGAATACGAGAAAGAAGTCGTCATGCAGGAGAGTGAACCGGATAAGAAAGACGTAATCTCCGAACGCAGCTACAGTGTGGATTCCCTTGCCAAAAAGCGGGGCTTAAGCTATTGGGACAGTATCCGACCGGTACCACTCACGCTCAAAGAAGTCGAAGGCTACAAAAGAGACGATAGCCTCGCAGTCATCGAGGCTGCCAAAGTGAGTAAAGTCGACTCAGTCGCAAAAAAGGCACGAAGCAAATACGAGCCGCTCGATTTTCTGTATGGAGCCAATTACAATTTCGGCAAAGGAATCTCCGTGGGATTCCCTACCAACCTCACCAAGTTTTCATTCAATACGGTCGAAGGCTGGAAGGTTGGGCTTGGCTTTTTCTATCGCAAACAAGAGACCATCAAGCTGGCAGACTCCGTCAATCGAGTCCGCAAAAGCTTCAACATCGAACCCGAACTCCGCTATGGTTTTTCCAGTCAGCGGTTTTATAGCAAAGTCAACTTCCGCTGGTCCCATACCCAACCCACCTCGGGTCAAACCTGGGGGATGGAAGGTGGCCGCTACATCTATCAGTTCAATGCCGATGACCCCATTCAGGAACAGGTCAATGCGGCCTACTCGCTTTTGGTCAGAAAAAATTACATGAAGCTCTACGAGCAGGATTTTGCCAGAGTCTATTGGTCGCACCGAGTCAACTACGGGCTGACTTATCGGGTTAATTTTCACCTTGCCGAGCGAAGGGAGCTATTCAACACCAGCGACTACAGCCTGTACAATAAACCCGAGCGAACCTACACCGCCAACCGACCGGATAATGTGGAAGCTTCGGTAGGTTCGTTTGCCAGTCATTCGATAGCCAGGATTCACGCTTCGCTGGACTGGAGACCGGGACTCACCTACTCGATCCGAAATGGCAGAAAAAACCCGAATTACGACCGGTCTCCCGAAGTCACGCTGATGTACCAAAAGGCAATCCCCGGGATCTTTGGCAATGGCTTAGCGGCAGACTTTGACCAAGTGGAAGCTTCTGTGAAGCATGCCGTCAAATTTGCCGCCAGCGGAAAGCTGGACTTCAATGTCACAGGAGGCACGTTTCTAAATGCCAATCAGGTTTTCTTCCAAGACTTCAAGCACTTTGGAGGCAATCGAACCCTGTTTTCCAACATGGGCGCTGCTGCCAATTTCCGGGTGATGGACTACTACCGCTACAGTACTTCGGGGGCTTATGTGTCGGCTATCGCGCATTATCAGTTCAGGAAATTCTTGTTTACCCAATTGCCCATGCTCAGATTTTCGGGGGTGAGGGAAAATATCTTCGTCAATTACCTCAAGACCGAAAACTCCCCGCACTACACCGAAATCGGCTACTCACTTGACAACCTGTTCCGGTTTTTCAGAGTGGAGCTTGCCGCAGGATTTGAAAACGGAAACTTCCTAAGAGCTAGACCACTTGTGGGTATAGCCACATTTATCAATGTTAATTTTGATTGATTTCCAGCGGAAAACGGTAAAAAACTAGTTGAGGGTTTTCCTCCAATCCATTCGATCTATCCCTAAGAATGGAATAATATCGATCTCCTTTATATGATTATCCTCAGTTGTACCAAAAGCTGAGTTTCCTTTGATTACAGGATCAGATGATTCGACTTCGCTCAGCACAAGCGACTGAAGTACTCCAAATTCAGACTTTTTTCAGAGATATCGATCGCTTAATTTGCTTATTAGCAACAAAGCGGACAATCACAAAATAAATTACCTGACAAATTCCTCAAATGTACCCCGACTTACCACATGGGTTTGATGATTGGAATAGGTCTCCAGGAAGGAGGCCGGAAATCTGACCTTTTTTTCTTGCCATTTTAACCCGCATTATGCATTAGGATCCGTAGTGAGAGTTCAAAATGCAAGAAAATCAAGCATTTAACGAATGAGTCATAGCACCGCTCTGGTGAATGAGTTAAATGCAGCAAAGCGATTGATTTTGAAGCATTTTGGGCTCGGAATAGGAAGTCTAATGCATATTGCGGGTTTAATTCAAATGCTTGAAGAATTGCAGTGCCAGTCCGTATCTATTCTAAAAATTAGGCCTAAAATTTCGATTACAATCTAACTATTCGGCTTTAATGAGAATTCCAGCAGCCTAAACCACCCGCTGCCTAGCAAACTGAGCAGTGATTAGACCTTTTCCTAAAGAAGCCAGTTGAGGTGGAAAAAGAGCAAAAATACCTGAGGGAATTGAAAGAGATTTGGAAAAAAAGTAATTTCTGATAGGCTTGAGACTTTTAAAAACCTCCAAGGTCTTGAACCGATTACAATCCAACTTTTACGTCTTATTTATGAGGCATTGAAAAGATATCTACTTCAAATTTTTGAATCTAAAGCCAAAAAACGAACTTAGATAGGCTGAGTGAACACCCTTTGCAGCGGGTGCGTTAGTAAAGTTAATTTGAGGGAAGGTAAAAAATACTTTAAACCGGCAAGCAAAACTTCTCTAGTTAACTTCAAACGGAAGCGTTTTCAAACCAATAAGTAGATTCAAATTAAAAATCGAACCATGAAAGTTTTATTAGACATACAAGACAACAAAGCCAATCACTTATTGGAGGTCCTGAAAGGGCTTTCGTACGTAAAGGTAAAAACCATTTCAGAGGAAAAGGCATTGCTGATGGAAGAGATCAAAGAAGCGGTCGATAACCTAGCATTGGTTCGAGAAGGAAAGCTAAAAGCCCGTCCTGCGAAAGATCTGTTGAATGAGCTTTAATGTTTTGACCATACCGCCATTTGACAGGCAACTTAAACGACTGGCAAGAAAATACCCTTCGCTAAAAAAGGAGTTTGCAGCACTAATTGAAAGTCTAGAACGAGAACCCGAACAAGGCACTAAGCTTGGCAACAATTGTTACAAAATACGCATCGCCATTGCTTCGAAAGGAAAAGGGAAATCGGGAGGTGCAAGAGTGATTACCAATTTTGTGATTGCAGAAGAAACTGTTTTTCTGATCTCTATTTATGACAAATCCGAACTGGAAAATCTGACAGACAGAGAACTGGCCGAACTCCTAAAACATATCCCTCAATAGAAAGACAAAAAGATATCCTTGTGCCTAGTTTTCTTTATCCCAGAGACTTTATTGATTGATAAGTTTTTTCCTCCCCTAGCATAATTTCAGTGTCTTTACAGGTCGATGGAAAGTCGGAAAATCAGGAGACCTTTTGCCAATCAGACCTGTCAGATTTTCAAAACCCGACAGGTCTAAACTAAGCAAAACACTTGAATTCAATGGCTTAGAGACAAATCAAAAACTTTAAAAAGGATTCTTGAAAAACAGTAACCCCGGCTCGTCGTCAGAAGAAACTGCCAAGTAAAAAGTCGACTCTCTGAGGAACATTTTCTTGGGTTTGATTTTGATTCCTTCCAAGTGGGTCTCCTGCGTCAAGGTTAAGTTTAGATCATATTCAAATAAGTAATTATCATAAGAGTATCTATCAGGTGGTAAATTTCTATTGATCTAATATTTTAAAAAAATTTAGGCATATTATTTTAATTTCACAATTCCAATAAGAGGGTTCATTTCTTCATATTCAGTACTAGTGAAATTTTCCTGTTTTATGTAGTAAAAAATATTCTTTTTTAGGTTAAGAGGTCTTAGAACAACAGTGTCTCCTACCTCATCAATAATCCCTCCTTTCATAATATGATATTTGTGTTTTTTAATTTCATATAAAAGAAACTTTTTATCATATTCCAGTCTATATTCACTTGTAATATAGTCTTTAGATCTATTGATATTCAAGATAGTTGAAGTCTTGAAACCACGTTCATCAAGCTTCGTTGAGAAATCTAATCCCAATCTTTTGAATGGGATAATTCCATCATTTTGAAGTAAAAAAAGAGTGTCTCTATTGAAGTTTTCAGTGGTAAATACAGGTTTATATATGAATGTGCCTTCATCAGTTGTTGAAATATATTGTTTTATAGGAAATCCTCCTATTATTTTCTTATTTATATTTTTAGACAATAGTTCTATTTTCTTATAAATCTCAAAATTACTATCCAATTTATATAGCACTGTAGATTCAATAAAGCCTCCATCAGGGTTGTTGAATAAGTTGTCAGAAATTAGAACCACTTCTCCATCAATCACTTCGATATATTGAAGTAAAAAAGGAAATTTTTTTTCTCTAAGAAAATTATTATTTAAGTCAAATGAAATTAGCTTGTTTTCAGATGCAACATAAAATATACTTAAATTCTCGTCAAAAGCCATAGAATAAATCGTTCCATGTTCACCTGGTCCATCGCCTTTACTTCCTAGGGATGACAAAAAATTCCCATTTAAATCAAATATAAGGACATTGTTAATATCTGAAATGTAAATTTTATCTTTAACTAGTTTTAAATTAGTTATCCAGCTTAGTAAAGAATTTTTTTGAGTTTCTAATGGGATTATAAGTGTTGAGTCCGAAAAATCAGAGATAAGTTTTCCTTCCTCTTTTACTAGTGAGGCATCTATTAACGAGAAATTATTAAACTCGTCTCTATTTGAACAAGAAGTACTTACTATAAGTATATAAATTATTGTGTTTATATAAATTGTTTTCATAAGGTGTGTTTAAATGCTAGAAGATTAGAAATTAACCTTCTAGCATAAGTAAAATTAAGCTCCACTACAAAGTGCCATCTCTTCTCCACAATTCGCTACAAATGTAGGGTCTGTCCCATCGGTGATATAAACCAAAAAAGCCGGTCCATTTCCACATGTACAATACCAATGTCCATTATTTCTTGGATCCTCCCCGCCATAAATTTTGGCCATTTGATTTCTTTGAAGTATCTCCTCTGAGGAATACTTCAATTTTTCAAAATTTAACTTTTTCATTTTTATTGTTTTTTTATTCTCTGAAACAGACTTTCTGTTTCTTTGCTTAAATTCTGAAAAGTTTAAATCTATACCTATACCCTATTTACTAAGTTTCAGTAAATATTTACTGAATTAGGTATTCCTGATTCCCCTAAGATGGATCACTCCGCTGTAGGCTAAAAAGCGAATCTCTTCATCCATCATTTCCAGAATTCGTTTTTCATCTATTAATTCAAAAAAGGTAGCTACTTTACCCACCAACTCACTCATTTGGGTAAAGTCCTCTTCTTTAAGAATAGACAAAAGATAGGATCCAATTGGACCCAAGAGACATTCGATGACTTCCTGATGGTGCCTGTCCCAAAGCAGTATCGTAAGATAATAATGAGGAGGAAGTAAGAGATTGTTTGCAATAGGATTGATTTTGATCCGAGTGAACAAAACAGAATTTTGAGACCAATCCCATTCAGAGCGAATTGATTTGCAATTTGGAGCCAATTTAAGCTCGGCCATTTCTTGCCAGCATTTGTTCTTTAACACTTCATTGGCAGATTGTATGGCTGGAAACCCATCCTCTAGGTCTGAACTGCTCTGTTGAAGTAATTCGATTAATCTAAGCTTCTCTAGTTCAAACTCATACACGTCATCCAAAACCCTGAGCATAAGCGCATCAGTCAATTTTCTGTCCAAATCCTCCTTCAATTCAGAAATGGTGAATTTATCCCTATCCAAGGAAATGCCTTCTTTTTCACAAATGCCAGATAGTATTTGATCAGTTCTGTAAAATTGCTCGGTTTCGGGTTTTGATAAGTAGTTGGAAGTAAATCTTTGAATAGTAATGGGCAGACCCGCTGAAGCGTCTGGAACTGTTTTTTCAAAAGACGCTATTCCATTGTTTTCAAAGAGACCCATTACTCTAGCAAAGTATTCCGGATAATCCAGTCGTAATCGATGCGCTAGCTGGTCACAAACCCAACCGTTTTTCTTATAATCTCCCAAGGCATGCATAAAAGCGATATTATTTGGCAAGTGATGGAAATTGGCAAAGGATTCAAAAAAAGAAGGATCGTAAACGGTATCTAACAGGTAGTTCACTTTAATACCTTGGTCAGTACTGAGGCAACAAAAAATATACTGTTCCACCACCGCATTGAAATTTACCAGTTGGGAAGGGCTTAAGGATTTAATCTGTTCTTGGTTACCTGCTATAAACTGCTCGACCACCTGGAAATAATCTTTAAAAAACGCATGATTTTTTCCTCCAAAAATCCCGGCATTACTGGCCTGAATTTCCTTTCCCTTGTCGATTTGGTCTTTAATCGGCTTTGGAACAAGTGGAAAAGAATCGCCGACGAGCCCGACCAACTCTTTGTAGTAATCAAAATCTTGCTCTATGTTCTGCGCAATCAAAGGAGCGGAGTGTAGTTCATCAGGAAATGGGTTATAAACATATACATCCCCGTCCACATTGAGGAAAGGTTGTTCATGGAGGGTATAGGAATATATTTTTTTCATCACCCATAAGCCAGGAATTTGAACTAAATCTAAATCATCCAATTCAACTCTTACTTTTTTATAAGGCAATTTCAATTGGTCGATCAGCAACTCTTTTCCCTTCCTATCGGTAATCAATTCCAAGTCTTCGTAAAATTGATGAAGTTGTAGGCAACTCAGCGCCCAACTCATCAAATGATACGGAGCACTGCACCATCCAAAACTATCCTTCAAGGGGTCTTTTCCCTCATCAATCCAAAATGTGTGAACAATCTTCATCTAGTATACCATGATTGACCTGAACTTGAAAAATAATCGCTCTGCCACACTCAGTTCTTCAGTGATGATTTCAGCATTTCCCAAGAGTTCTTGGGTAAATAGAATTTCCCTTTTGAAAGAAGTCAGGGTTCCTTCGGGTAGCGTGGCATATACCAAATAGTTGAACTCTTCATCCGGAGACACCGAAATGCTGGAAATCCTCCCGATCAAAGCCCCATATTCCTGAAATGGATAATTGTCCAATTTGATCAAGACTTTTTGGTCCATGCTCACTTTTCCGGCATTTTGAGCGGCTATTTTCATGGCGCCCATTAGTTCGGATTTATTGTCCGGTAATACGGTAAACACTAGTTCCCCTGAATTGACCTGCTGATTGGCTCCCCATACTTTTTGGAAGCTGACTACACCATTAATGGAAGATTTCATCAGATACAAATATTCCCAATCCCGTAAACTCCGCTTAAGTCCCTGGTAGGATTGGATTAGGGCTTTCAATGACCTCGCTTCTTCTTCCCGATTGATGTTGGTGTTTTTAATGGTCTGATTTGCCGTATTCAGTGTTTCCTGCAATTGAGAGATGGATATGGCCATTTGATTGACCTGTTCTTCCATCTGCAAGTATTCCATTTCACGGGATTCAAAATCCTTGTCTGCAATGACCCCTTGCTGATGGAGGTTTCTGTTACGCTCGTAGTCGATTTTGGCTAAGGAAAGTCTTCTGCTAAGTAATTCTTTTTGGGATTGCTGACTGCTGATCCGTTTTTTGATTTCTTCTATGGATACTTTGGTGCTCTCCAACTGTCCTGCAAAGGGCTGTAGCTCCCTGATCAATCGATACTCCAAATAATTCCTTTCGAATTCCAAAAACGGTAATCCCACCTCCCCTAATACCAATTCGGTAAGTGATTCAACAGGAAATAAAAAGTCATTTTCCTTACCAAAGTTTTCTTTTTCTAGGGTAGTTTTCAATAACAGTACATCTTCCAACCTAGCTGTACTCTTGATGCCTGCTAAGGGCTGGTCTATCTTTACCTGATCTCCATTTTTGATAAAAAGGTGCTCTATCTGTCCAGTAACACGGGCAGCTATACGTTCGGTTGGATTGGCAGTAGTGACCAATACTTTAGCTTCTACAAAATCAGGATATCGGATCAAAAAGGATAATCCTATTAAAAGAGAAAGGAGGATGAATATCAATGTAATGCCCCATTGGATCAACCAAGCCGGGGGCCGGGAAATAATCTCCTGGACCTCTTCTGACCGAAGGTTAAGATTATCGTTTTGGCTAATTACAGGCATGATCAGTTTGAGTTAATCTTTTCCAGTTCCAACTGATTTTTCACCAGGTCATAATAGATGCCTTTGGCGTGAACCAATTCTACATGGGGCCCTTGTTCAACAATTTTACCCCGATCGATTACAATGATCTGATCCGCATTACGGACCGTACTCAAACGATGGGCAATGATGAAAACCGTTTTGCCCTGCATAAACTTTTGGAGGTTTTCCATGACCTCCCGTTCATTTTTGGCGTCTAAGGCCGAGGTAGCTTCGTCAAAAAAGAGCATACCCGGATTTTTATAAATAGCACGGGCTATAAAGAGGCGTTGCTTCTGTCCGGTGCTCATTCCCACTCCTTCATTTCCAATTTTTGTATTGAATCCAAGCGGTAGAGACTGGATAAAGTCCAGAATATTGGCGATTCGGGCAGCTTCAAGCAATCTTTCCTGATCAATCCTGTCCTGGCCCACTGCGATATTTGCCGCTATGGTGTCGTTAAAAACATAGCCTTCTTGCATGACCACCCCGCACTGTTCCCTCCAACTTTTTGGGCTAACTGTTTTGAGGTCGTGTTTTCCGTACCGTATTTCCCCTGAGCTAGGCTCATAGAATTTTAGCAATAGCTTCATCAAGGTGGTCTTGCCGCTACCACTTGCACCCACTATTGCAGTGACTTTTTTAGGCTGAAGATGAAGGTTTATTCCAGTCAATACGGGATTTTCAGCACCGACATAGCGAAAGGACAGGTTCTTGGCTTCCATGGTCTCACCAAGCTCAACTGTTCTGACCAGCTGTTTTTCAGAATTTTCTTCATCTTCTTTGTCATGGATTTCATTGAGTCGTTCGAGGCTGATTGTGGCATCCTGAAAAGACCGAAAAAAACCTACCAATTCATTAATGGGGCCATTCAACTGTCCGATGATGTATTGAAGAGCGAGCATCATCCCCAAGGTCAGGTTTCCTTCGATCACGAGCATGGCAGAAGTAAAAGTGATCAGGATATTTTTGAGTTCGTTGATCACGGATGAGCCTACCTGCTGGGTCTGCTCTAGTGATAAGGATTGAATGGATACCTGAAACAGTCTGGCCTGTACAAACTCCCAACTCCAACGCTTTTGAGTTTCGGCATTGTGCATTTTGATTTCCTGCATGCCATTGATCAGCTCGATCACGGTACTCTGCTCCTGACTCAATTGTGCAAATCGCTTGTAATCTAATTCTCTGCGGCGCTTCATAAAAAAGAGCACCCAAACAAGGTAGAGCACACTTCCTCCGAGAAAGATCAAGAAAATAGTAATGCTATAATAGATCAATACAGCCCCAAAAACGATCAAATTGAAGAAAGAAAACAAGGTGGTGAGTGTGGTGCCTGTCAAAAGGTTCTCAATCCTGCGGTGATCACCTATTCGCTGCATGATATCTCCAGTCATTCGGGTATCAAAATAGGAAATGGGCAGATTCATCAGTTTGATAAAAAAATCCGAAACCAGTGAAATATTAATCCGTGTAGTCAGATGCAGCAAAATCCAGCTTCGAAGCACTTCCACACTCATCCTGCCCAAAAACAACATGATCTGAGCAAAGAGAACCAAGTAGATAAAGCTGATATCCTGATTTTGGATCCCAACATCCACGATGCTTTGTGTCAGGAAAGGAAAAATCAGCTGCAACAAACTACCTACCAGCAACCCTATAGTCAACTGAGCTATCAGATTTTTATACTGAAACAGGTAGTTGAAGAGGAAACCAAGGGAACGTTTTTCTTTTTCCTCCCATTTCATTTTTCGGAAGGCTGGAGTAGGCTCCAGTAAAAGCGTGACCCCTTCCTGTGTATGCTCAGTGGCATTATTACCGATCCACCGAGAGATAAACTCTCCCTTGGAATATGAGATCAAACCATAGGCAGGATCAGAGATATAGACGGTATCTTTTCTGATTCGATACACCACCACAAAGTGCTGCTTGTCCCAATGGACAATCAGGGGAAGAGGGGCTTGTTTCAACTTATCAAAGCTTAACTTGGCACCGATGGTCTTAAACCCCATTGCCTCAGCCGCGTCACTGAGCTTCAATAGGCTGCTTCCTTCCCGAGTCGTCTCCGATATTTCCCGGATTTCTTTAAGGGAAATTAGTTTGCCGTAGTGCTT
The DNA here is from genome assembly GCF_042657405.1 of Algoriphagus aquatilis. Taxonomy (NCBI): domain Bacteria; kingdom Pseudomonadati; phylum Bacteroidota; class Cytophagia; order Cytophagales; family Cyclobacteriaceae; genus Algoriphagus; species Algoriphagus aquatilis. The sequence continues at coordinate 31,222 of NZ_JBHSKS010000018.1, read as the reverse complement.
TGCGATTATTCGCAAACAAGTAGGACCACAGTCTTTGGAGTCAGGTTGTTTGTAGTGGGGAAAAGAAGTTCTCAAATTAGCTTATTAATTGAATCTGAATTTTAATCGAAAGATGGAAAAAGGCTTAGATATGGACCAGCTAATTACTATCCACTTATAACCCTACTCGAAACAACCTGAAATAATCTCGTTCAACTTCCTCGTCAGGCTTTTCCATCATCCAGAGTTGCCCATTTCGCAAAAGCATGCTGCGAGGCTCCAATCCCTGAGGAACAAAATCATTAATCACATTTCCAAAGGAGTCAATTATTGCGATACGAGAAGGGTACTTTTTTTGCATTCTTTCACGAAAGCCTTTGGCCTCGTCTTGAGATTTGTTTTCAAAATTGGTTTGTGTATCAAGTTGGTCGTACCCAGGAAAATATGCTACTAGAAAGAAGTCTTGAAATTTTTTAATATTTAAAATCATTCCTGAGGTAAATCGAAGTCCAAAAAATGAAACATCTTCAGAATATTCATCAGCCCCTTTGAAATAATTGTAATCCTTTAAATCTATGGGCAGAGTAGATTCTAATTCATAGGGAGGAGAAGCTTCAAACGTATAAATCACAGGTTCCAAACCGAATGCTACATGAATTTTTTTATTTTCTATGTGAAAAACCGGATCCCATGCATTTCGGAAAAAATACTTTCCACTTTTAAAAATACTGCTTTCAGGAAATTTAATAATACGCTCTTTATACCCTCTTGTAGGATCTAATAAGTCCAATAAGTACATATCATTATATATGTTCTTATTTGAATAGCCATAATCCTCGGGGGAATCCTGATTGATATATAAAAAATTATTTTCCATTTTTTCCATCCCATGTCCCATTAACATGGGAACATAATTTGGAACTTGGAAGTCTTTTGGATTAACCTTATTAATAATTTTTCCTTCAAAATTATAAGTTAAAAACCCCCTATATCCATACACAATAAAAGAATTTTTATCCTTTACTCGTAATGTGGCCATTAATCTTCCATAACCATCAGGAATATCTCCCAATTTTGAAAAGTAGGAATGTATATTCCCTTCGAAATCAGCAATAAAAATTTCCTCAGAAAATTCCTTATGCTCCATAAAAATTACAACTCCAGTATTAGAATCAATATCATGTACTGTTGGATTTCCAAGATATTCTATTTTAATACTGTCAAGCTTTTCGAAGTCGGTAATTATTGGGGGGGCATAACTATTATTTATTATTGTTTTTTTTTCTTTTGAACAAGCAAAAAATAGAAATAATATTAAAAATACTTTATGTAGGGATTTCATATAACTTAAAATATGTTTTTGGATTATTTCAATTTTTGATGAAAATAAAATTCTCATTTCATAGGTTAGAGGGGATGAGAATCCATTCTCATCCCCCGATTATCAACAATAGCTTGCAGAACCACCGTTTGATGCACAACTATCGCAGCACCAATTGCCTCCCCCTGTATTATAAGCTTGGTTTGCTTGGGAATATGTCATTCCGCACCAAACTTGTCCACTTGGAGATTTATATCCACAAGTGCCTCCATAGCCTCCGGTAATCTTCTTCATCTGACTTCTTTCCAAAATTTCATTGGTGCTGAGTCGGAGCATTTCTAAGCTTAACTTTTTCATAGTTTTTATAATTTAAATGGTTATTGAATAATTTTGACTAAATGAGCTAATCCTCCGACTTTTAGAGTCACCGAAGACTGTGACTATTTATCGCGATTGAATATTTTTTTTCTGCATCAGCAGCTTTTGTTTATCAGTTTAAGACATATTTCAAATCCTCCACTGCATAGTTGGATGGCAACTCATAGCCATTGATGAAAATCGTGGGCGTATGATCAATCTGCTCCTTGTCTGCCCAGTCCAGCATGGCCTTGACGTTGGATTCTTGCTTTGCCAGTTCTCCATTCAGTGGATAGTTTGCCGCAAAGGCTTCATAATCCTTCTTGTCCTGACTATACCACTCATCCAAGGCTTGGCGGGTCTGCTCCAAATTACCTTTAGATGCAATCCCCAAAAGGTGGCGAATGGTCTTTAACCTGACCTCATCTCCACCTCCAGGAACAAACACAATCTGCAAATCAATATTCCCGGCTTCATAAAGCTGCTCCAAGAGCGGATGCGTACGGGCACAGGGACCACAGTAGGGATTACAGACTTTTAAGACATGGTATTTAGGATTTGTCCCATTTAGAAATATCCCCAACCCTTCAGGATTGGAAGTGATCTGTCTGGACTTGCTCAGGAAATAGTCGAAAAGCTCCTTGTTGGACAGAACCTTGGCCAACTTGCTTTTGGTAGCAAAAAAATCCTCGTTTGCAATTAGGTAGGGCTTAATGCTGATCCAGCCAAGAACAGAGGATAAGAAAACAAATGAAAACAGCCCCAATTCTCCAAATGAAGGCCATCCCAAGTCAGGCAATAAAAATTGACTGACTGCCACTTCAACAACTAAAATCCCCGAAATCAAAAGGCAGAGGCGGCACCATTTTTTTAGCCTGACTCCCTGATAGTACAGCGAAAATGGGATAATCGCCAAACTGGAATAACTTAGCAAACCCAATAGCGCAAGACCGGAAGAGGAAAACGAAACACCTAAAAGCATAATATTGCTTGCGAAAAAGTAAGCAAAGGCCAAATTCCCTAGACTAATCAACCCCGCAACAGAAAAGGAGTCAATTACAGAATTGCAATCTGTTTTTTCGCCTCCCCCACAAAATTGAGTAATCGCAGCATTTTTCTTATCTACCTCTGACCAGAGCAAAATACCTGAAAGACCTAGGCCTGTTAGCTTTAAAATTAAAAGTGCTATCGATCCAAGGGAATAGGTAGTCAAATTATTCAATTGAATTAAATCACTAATGATCCAAGCCAGCCCAACAGCGCCAAGCAAAAAAAGTAAGGCTTGAAAGACTAATTGTTCCTTTCGTCTATTGGCATATCCAGGTTCTCCGGAATGATCGCCTTTTTCCACGACTAGGGTAACCCCAGTCCATAAGGTTACAAATTCTTTTCTGGCTTGCTTGATCAGCTTTCCCTTTTCATCCAAATACGCTACCCAGTCCTCGGAAACTTGAGACAAGCAAGTGAAATAGGGATGAGAATTTTGGTTAACTTGAACCACACAGGGCAGGGGTAGCTGATCCAATTTATCTGCCCCCATGTGGAGGGCAAGGCTTTCTAGCTTGTACTCAGTCAGCGTATCTGAGATGGCCAATAAAGACTCCGGTTCGGGGTGGGTACCCAATTTTTCTTTCAAAAAGCGATTAGTAAAGGGAACTCCCAATTCGCCTAATAAGGTTTTGCAAACCATCAGACAATTTTCCATAGCAAGAAATAAAAAAGAGAATTTTATTTTGAAAACTAAATCAATTGGATAAATTTGAAAAAAACGATACGTAAACACTATACCGTATTTACTAATCTTCAGTAAATTTTTACTAAGCCAATTAACCTTTTAACCCATGGAACTAGGCCATCATCTCAAAAAAGCAAGAGAATCCAAACGAATGAGTCAGCAGGAAGTAGCGGAGCTTTTGGGCATTTCGCAGAAGACCCTGTCCAATATCGAAAGTGGAAAATCTAAGCCTTCAATAGTGCAGCTTTCGGAGATGGGAAAGCTATACGAAGTGGAAATTATACCCCTACTAGCCGAAAATGGGATCCATTTATCCCCCCCCCCCCCTCAACAAATCGTCATGAGGTCGAAAAAGAGCTAAAATACCTGAGGGAAATGATCAGGAAGATCGGTGAAATGTAGTTTTATGTGTGAATTTTGATCGTGGGCTATATTTGATTAAGTCAACAATTTTTTAATAATCAGCTCTTCCCAGTAAACTTTGGCCTTTTAACCACCCCAAGGGTAAGTCATTACTTAGTCGCGAGAAGAAAGTATAAAACTGGAAACCCCAGCCTACACATTCCACCAATAGGTAAATTTCAGCACTACTGAACGATTCTTCACATTAAACGGTGCGGGCAGGTAATTGTCCGTGTACACCAAAAACAAGTCAGAGGCTGGCTTGAACCTCCACTGAAATCGGGTATTGAGGTTGATGTTTTTGATCTGCTCGTTGTATTGGACAAAGGCGGTGAAAAAGACGGTATTGGTCATCGTCACATCCACTCTAGGGCCTACCAGCCAAAACTGTGTCTTGCCCCAGGGCTGTGGTAGGTTGATCTGATTGAAATTGGTGCTCAAAGCCAAGCTCACATAAGGCTGGAATCTGTAGCCAAAATCCGTGGTGAAATTATACCGCTGCCCGCCTGCATAATACCCTCCAACTCTACTCGTGAATGCATAGGTAAACACACGCTGCGGCTTGGAAGTGTACTCAAGTCCCACCGCATTCCAACTGTGCTCGGTCCCAGAATCCAAGGTTTTGCCTGAGAAATTGGTCGGATCAAAGGGCCGCTGAAGCTTCACAAAGTCATAAGCTACCCAGCCCAAGAGATTGCTCTGGCTTCGGAATCGCACATTATAGGTGGCATAGGTGGTATTGTCCGTCTGCTCTCCCTGCTTATTGAAAAAGATCGAGGTATTGAAATCAGGGCCGTGGCTGAGGATTTTCTCACTTTTGGGAAACCAGCGGTAGCCGATCATCGGACTGATTCGGTAGAACCCATTTCGAGGAACAAAGCCTACTTCAGCAGTGTAGTTTTCGGAGACATACTCATGCTGCCAGTTCCAGGTCAGGTTTCCACTGGCATACTTCAAGTTCGCTGCATGTACAAATCCCCTTCCCTGATTCTCCGGCCCAAAGGATTGAAGCACCATGGCTTTTCCCGTCCACAAGTTATTGGCTGAGGCTAGATTGTATTCCAAGCCCACATTTCGGTTGAACTCAGAATAGACCGGCTTCCCATCCACCACGGGATCGTAGCGTAGTGACTGCTTATTCACCAAAATCCCGCCGATATTAGACCTCGCCCCTACTTGGCGCTGCAGGGCCATCACGGTGAAGTTTTGTGCAGGGAGGGCCGATTCGGCCACTTCACCCGTCTGCATGTTCATGGCACCGATTCTCCAGTCTTTATTCAGCTTTCCGCTGAGTCTTGCCCCGAACTGAATCGGCGCATTGAGACCGATTCTTCTAGAGAAAAATGGCCGGATCGTCGTGTAGCCAAAGCCTGCAAACAAGTCCCCATTTTCCAGAAAAAATTGCCGCCTTTCCGGGAAAAAGAGCTCAAATCGATCCAAATTGGTCACCTGCCTATCCACTTCTACCTGAGAAAAATCGGGATTGACCGTCAAGTCAAGATTTAAGGAAGAGGTGAGGGAGATTTTAGCATCCACGCCAACTTCCCTGCGATAGACTTCCTTGCCTTCTGCCTGATGATTTTTGCTGACACCTCCCAATACGTAGGGAATCACAGAAATATTGGCGCCGGCATCCGGCGGAGGATTGTCCCACACCAACGTGCCCGTGTAAGCAAGGGATGCAGATGGAAACTGTCGGGGTACAGGCGCCCAGCCGGATTTTTCTGTGGTTTTTAGATCAAGTCGGGAAAAATTGATCCCCCATTCGGTAATGCCTTTTTTGTAGCGGATAGATTTGAATGGGATGGCGGCTTCAAACACCCATTTGTCCTCGTAGTTTTTGACTTTGGACACCCACTTATTGTCCCAACTCAGGTCCACAGCGCCACCGTTGTACATCTGCCCGTCCCATTGGGCGCCTGCCGCATTGGCTCCAAAAGAAAATCCATTGGTCAGGTCATCAAAAGGATCCATGAAGAGCAGGAAATTGTCATTTTTTCCAAAAGAGAAATCACGACGAAGCGACTCTACCATGTAGGGGCCCTCTACTGCATGGTGATTGACCACGATCAGGTAAAGGTGCTGCTCATCGTAAGTCATCCGCACATCGGTCTTGACCTTCGCAAAACTCGTGTCCATCGGCGTAATCATAAAAAAGTCCGTGGCGACTTCCGCCTCGAGCCAAGCCTTTTCATCCAAAACCCCATCCACCACAATCGGCGAACTTGCCTTTTGGATAGGAAGTCGATAGGAGGCATTTATTTTTTGCCCCCATACGATAGGATGGAAAAGCAGGAAGACAATACTGATTAGAAGGGTACGCATAATGGGGTGATTGGGGAAGTTTGCCGGCAAGCAACCGGCAGTACTCATTGCTTGATTCGGTAAGTAAAGGTCAAATTGGTCTGCCTTCTGATCATTTGAGCTTCTCCTTCGGTGAAGAAGTTGGCGCCCTCCGTGATGTATCGGTTGATCCGTGTATTGAGTAAATCGGTGATGTTGAAAATCAATGTACCGCGATTGTTCATAATTTTTCGGCTGGCTGACAGATCGATGAAGAAAATGCCTTTTTGCACTCCTTGGGCAGTTTTTCTCCTCGCTTCATAATTTGCACGGACTTGAAGGTCCCATTTATCGGCAATAGTAAATCTGGAAGTCTGTCTGAAAAGCAAAGAGGTGGTGGTGGCCTGAAAATTCTGATCCAGATTGCTGCCATCGATGTCGGCGTAGAAGAAATTGGCGTTGAAATCCAGCTTCCACCATGGTGTTGCCGCATAATCCCCGCTAAACTCTAGGCCGTAGGAAACCTCTCCTGTGATGTTAAACGGTACCGTGACCGAAAATCCATTTTCCTGAACGGTCCGGATCCGCTGGATTTTGTCAGTCGTATTTCGGAAGTAGGCTGTCGTAAACAGTGTGCTTTTCTTCAGGTATTTGATGTACCCCAACTCGTAGGAATCCGTGAATTCCGGATCGAGGTTTGGATTACCGCTAAAGAAGTTTCGCTGATCAGAAAAAGTCACATAAGGACTCAAGTCATTGTAAACCGGCCGACGCACCCGGCGACTGTAGCTGAGTTGGAAGGCGTTTTCCTCGCTGAGCCTGTAGTTCAAGTGTCCGCTTGGAAACAGGTTGGTGTAATCCCTTGGATTGGACTCATTGGTTTCTACCAAGATCGTTTCCACATCGGTGTATTCTGCTCTTAACCCAGCCTGATAGCTCCATTTTCCGATTTCATTCCCCAAGATTCCGTAGGCAGCTAGGATATTTTCGTTGTAGAGAAAAATATTGTCCAGTCCCGGCAAGGTTTCAAAGTCTCCTGACTCATTTCGCTCCTGCACGAGGTAGTCATTTTCCATTTCACGAAAGCTGGTACGGAGGCCTGTTTCGACTTTCCCTTTTTTGGAAAAAGGCTTGGTGTAATCTACCTGAAGAAGGTATTGGTTTTCATACTCGTCATTCAGCGAGGTCTGCACAAGTGCACGAGCTGGGATCATGATTCCCTGAGGGGAAAAGGAGTTTTCGGTAAAAAGCTGATCTGACCTTTCCCAATAGTTCAGGTAGGTAAAGGAGGCATTGAGCTCATGTCCTTTTTGCTCAAAAGACCTTTTGTAATTGATGATGGCCTCCTTGTTGGGTTCGGCCTCGGTTTCATCCTGTCTTCTCATGCTGTAGCCGAGAAAATTGTCGTAGGAATTGAGGTAGTCGTTGTAGCGGATATCTGTGATTCGTCGCACGTCACTTCGCCTCCACACGTAGGAAGCTGTCAGGATGCTTTTTTCGCTAAAAAAGTAATCCAAACCTCCGCGCAGGTTATTGTTGAAGCCGGTGACTGTGGTGGTATTGTTTTGGTCCAAAAGCGAAGTGGTGCCGTCCTCATTGTACACTTCCTGATACAGTTCGCTGATGCCGGGAGTCTTGCGGTGGGCCAAGCCGTAGTTGATAAACCAGTTGATGCGGTTTTTTCGGTAGTTGAGATTTGCGGTAAAGCCAAGGTTGACAGGGTAGCCGGTGATGAGTTCGCCCGAACCGTTGAATCCCTGTTTGCTGTCTTTTTTGAGGATGATGTTGATGACTCCGGCCATCCCTTCGGCTTCATAGCGTGCCGAAGGATTGGTGATGACCTCGACCCGTTCGACAAGATTGGCAGGAAGCTGACGGAGTCCACTGCTGCCTTTGAAGCTGACAAGGCCCGATGGTTTGCCATCGATCAAAATCCGCACATTGGCAGAACCTCTCAGGCTCACATTTCCCTCAGGATCTACTGCCACGGAGGGCAGATTCATGAGAATGTCGGAAGCATTTCCACCGGCATTAGCCAAGTCTTTTCCTACGTTGAAAATCCGTTTATCCAACGAAAGCTCCATAAGTGTTTTTTCACCTTGGACCACAACTTCGTTGAGATCAGATGCAGTTACACTGAGACTCAGTATACCGAGGTCAAGATTGGAATCCTCTCTGGAAAGCGTGAAAACAGGGGATTTTATAGCTTCAAACCCCATAAACTCGACTAAGGCATAATACTGCCCAAAGGGTAAATCCACCTGAAACTTCCCCTCTTCGTCGGTGATACCCCCACCGATAAGACTGTCTTTTTGAGAAAAAACTCCCACCGTCGCAAAAGGCAGGGGCTGTGCATTGGCTTTATCTGTCACTGCTCCTTTTATCCTACCTCGCTGTTGGGAAAAAGTCGAATTACTGATAAATACTCCGAGGAGTAAGAATAAAATAAAAGGGAAGTGAAAGGTAAATCTAGGCTTCATAGGTTAGGCTGGGCTGGTTAATCTCGAAATAAACACGAATTAACAAGCTGTAAAATAGAAGTAAACACGCGTTTTGCTGCTCTGATTTTTACAAGTGGAAAAAAATAGGGTTCCAAGCAAATCTTAGAACCCTGTAAATAATTCAAGTGCTTTTATTGATTTACATTTCCAACCCGACCAAATAACCGGTGTAAAGCAAGTAAGAGCTAAGCAAAACAAGTGCTTGCCATCTGTCCAATCGATGCTTTTTACCGATAAACATGGCTAAGAAAAGGAAGATGGTGCCAGCACCCAAGATGTAGATATCTGTGTTGAAAGACGTGGTAAAAGCCAAAGGCCTAATCAGACCGCTCACTCCCAAAATGAGCAAGAGATTGAAAATATTGGATCCTACAATGTTTCCAATTGCGATATCCGCATTCTTTTTCATCGCAGCGACCACAGAGGTAGCCAATTCGGGAAGGGAAGTACCTGCCGCCACGATGGTGAGTCCGATGATTTTTTCACTTACTCCAAGAGATTGAGCCATGGCGACAGCATTGTCCACCACAAGCTTTCCTCCACCCACCAGGCCAGCAAGACCGATGATAATCAGTCCCCAGATTTTCATGGTAGAATAATCTTTCGCTTCTACCACTTCCGCATCCGGATCAGTCTTCAGCTGAGTAGCCACGTAGTACAGGAAAGCGCAGAACAAAACCAAAAGGAGGATGGCATCATAGCGGGACAGCTCAGCTGATTCGGAAAAGAAATAATTGTTGGCCAAAAAGAATAACACAATCGCTGCCAAAAGCGAGAAAGGAATCTCTTTCCAGACGGTGCTAGACTGAACAGAAAGCGGAACGATCAGCCCTGCTATACCCAAAATGATGAACAAATTGAAATTATTGGAGCCGATCACATTCCCGAACACGATGTCCGGATAATTGCCAGAGGCAGCTACGGCATTCACGACCAGCTCTGGTGCAGAGGTACCAAAAGCTACGATAGTCAGACCAATTGCTAGGTCAGACACATTGTTTTTCTTGGCTAGAACGGATGCTCCGTCCACGAGCCAATCTGCGCCTTTGACCAACAAAACCAGACCAACTGCCAGAAGAATAAGTTGAAGGATCATAGGTAGTTTGAAGAAGAGAGTTTTTGAAGTTTTTGAAAATTTACCATTTGATAAATTCTTCAAAACTAGGATTAATTATTTGGAATTTGGTTAGAGGAATTCGAGAAGTTTTAGAACCAATCCTGCAGAATTGATAGCAGCAGGTTCTACAAACTGATTGAAATTTACGCGAGCATTTTGGTTGGCGTTGTCGCTACAGCTCCGAATAACGAGAAATGGCACCCCTACTGATCGGCAAAGGTGGGCTACAGCAGCACCTTCCATCTCTGTGGCGAGCGCTTGATGATTTTGGTAAAGATTTTCCGCCGTCTCCTGATCACTTACGAAAACATCCCCAGTAGCAATTCTTCCTGAAAAAACTCTTGGCTTCCTTCCCGATATGGACAAAAAATCAACCTTTCCGGCAGCGAGTTCCGCTTGCTTTAAAAGCTCAGCGTCCGCAGCAATGTACAGCTCATCATGTCGACCCCCGGTGAGCTTTCGAAATGGAGACACCTTAAATCCCGTAGAATCAATCTGTCCAAAATCAAACTGAACCAGCTCGGTTCCGATGACGATATCGCCAGGCAAAGCCTCGGGATGCAATCCTCCCGCCACGCCAGTGAAAATCAGTTGGGAAGGCTGAAATCGATCCAAAAGAATAGCCGTGCTATAGGCGGCATTGACTTTTCCCACACCGGATTTGATCACGACTACTTTTTGACCTTTCAGTTTTCCGGTGTAAAAAGTCAAGCCGGATCGTTCCACCTCCTTTTTCCCCTTCATGGAGTCAAGCAAAATGGCGATTTCCTGATCCAAAGCCCCCATGATGGCAATGCGTTGTGCGTTTGCTGAAAGGGAACCAATCAGAAAGAACGCGAGAAGGAGTTTTTTGATCATAGCCACAAAAAGAAAAGCGAAAGTACGCTGATCAGGGCTAAAATAGGGTTGACTTCGGATATTTTTCCCGAAGCCAACTTCAACAGGGTCCAGGAAATAAATCCAAATGAAATACCTATGGATAAACTGTAAGTAAAGGGAATTAAAACGATGGTCAGAAATGAAGGCAAGGCTTCCTCCGGTTTTTTCCAGTTGATCTTGGTCAAAGGAATGACCATAAAGGAACCCACCAAGACCAAGGCAATCGAACTTGCGATCGATGGAATAATGGACAGTAGCGGGGAAAAGAACATAAAGGGTAGAAACAGCAGGCCTGCTGTCACCGCAGTAGCTCCGGTTCGCCCGCCTTCCTCTATTCCGACTGCCGATTCGATGTAAGCCGTCCCCGAACTGCTCCCTACCAATCCTGCAAACAAAGTAGCAAAGGAATCAGTCAACAGCGATTTGCGCATGTTTTGGGGATTTCCATCCGGGTCTTTCAATCCTGAGGCCTCTGCTAACCCTACGAAAGTGCTGATCCCGTCAAATAGTATCGTGAATGTGAATACAAAGATCACGGGGATGTAGCTGTATTTCAGTGAACCGAGAATATCGGCTTTGCCTACCAAACTAAAGTCAGGCCATGAAAAAAATCCTGTGAAATTGACCAGAGTAGAAACCCCGAAATTGACAGCAGCCGCATCTCCCCACCAGCGTCCAATGGGCCAAGCCAATGCTGTTGTAATCAAGATCCCAAAGATGATCGCTCCGGAAACCTTTCTGATGATTAACGCTCCTGTAATCAGCAGTCCAGCCAAAAAAGTCAGGGTAATCGGATCTTTGAACATGGCCATCCCGACCAAAGTAGCAGGATTGTCAATGATGAAGTGGGCATTCTGAAATCCAATAAAGCAAATGAATAATCCGATCCCTGCCGAAACTGCATGTCGGATAGCAGAAGGAATTGCCTGAATGATTTTTTCACGGGTCTTGAAAACTGAAAGCAGCAAAAAGATCACTCCTGACCAAAAGACTGTTCCCAGTGCTTCCTCAAAACTCAATCCGAAGCCTTTCACAGCGGTGTAGGTAAAAAAGGCATTGATCCCCATGCCCGGCGCCACGACAATCGGATTTTTGGCATATAATCCCATCATCAAACTCCCAAATGCAGACACCAAAACGGTAGCAGTCAATACCGCTGAGAAGGGCATACCCGCCTCAGCCAAAATTGCCGGATTGACGATGATGATGTAAAAGCAGGCTAGAAAAGTGGAGATTCCTGCGAGGATTTCGGTTTTGAGGTGGTGGGATTTTGGATACATCAGTAAATGAAGGAATAACACTAATCTAAAGCATTTCTGATTTCCAAAAGAGAATCCGTTTCAATGACTTTGTCATAACTCAAATCCTTCAGCCCGTTTTTCAATTTTTTGTCGCCCGACCATAAATAGCTATTCATATTCAAACTCAAAGCGACAAAAGGAGCATCAAATTCATCGATTTGTTTAACTAGTTGGAACGCCTTCATCCAAGATTCTTCACTGACAGTATCCAAATCAACCAAAGTCACTTTTGACAAAACCAGCTTTTTCAAAAACAAAATATCGCTTTCAGAAAGCTTGGATAGAGAAATCAGTTTTTTGTGATGTCGGGCTAATTCCGTGGTCAAAAAATCTGGAGCAAAAAAAGCGAATCGATCAAGAGGATCGAGAAGTAAATCTCCGATTTTGCCATTGGGATTAAGTATTGCGCTAAAAATGATATTCGTATCTACGACAATATTCACTTGATGAATCGGGATTTATTTTCCTTCCACCAAGTCGATTTGGATTCTCTTGCCAATTCCTCAATTTCCACGTCAGAAACCATATTTTCCGCACCCATTTCTTTCACTCGGATAAAATCTAGAATCCGCTGCAATCCGCTGAGATCAGTTTTTGAGGAAACCCTGATAATGATTTCTTTTTCAGTACGTTCGATTTGCATAACTCAATTTAGAAAGAATATTGATTTAATCGGCTCAGCCCAAATAAAGTTCCTCAAAGCCGCCCCAGCATCATACCTCCGTCTACAGCAATAATTTGTCCGGTCGCATAACTCAAATCTCCCCGGAGAAGGGCCGCTACGATTTTTCCAATATCCTCGGGTTTACCCATTCTTGGCTCTAAGGTCAAGCCTTTTTGGATTCGATCCTGATAGATTTCCTTGACCTTCTCAGTCATATCGGTCTCGATCACTCCTGGCTGAATCTCGAAAACCGGTATCCCAACTTCTGCCAATCGCACCGCAAAAACCTGATTCATCATCGATAGTCCAGACTTAGCCATGCAATAGGCAGCACGATTGGTCGAAGCCAGCTTTGCAGACACGGAAGTGATGGTGACAATGGAAAAATCGGAAGAATCACCTGCTTTTTTCAATTCCAGCATCCAATTGGCAATAGCCTGTGTCAAGAAAAAAGTCCCTCGCAAATTGATATCCATCAGGTGATCAAAGTCCTCTTCAGCCACTTCGAGTACATCTGCCCGTACCCGAGGAGCCACTCCGGCATTGTTGACAAGGAAATTCAGGGAGCCAAACTTGGCTTTGACTCCCTCCAGAATGTGTTCCCGGTCAGCCTTTTCGGCAATGTTCCCTTGGAAATACGCCACCCGAACTCCAGTCTTGCGAAGCTCTTCCAAGATATCCTCTACGTCAGACTGAGGCCTGACTCCATTCAAGGCCAAGTCGATTCCTTCTTGGGCCAGCTTTTTGGCAATTCCAAGCCCAATTCCCCGCGTGCCTCCGGTGATTAATGCAGTCTTTCTCATTCGCCTTTCAGAGTTTTAAGTTGGTCGTACTCGGGCATGGATTTGTAAAACGGGTCCAACGGAAAACAGCCTGAAATCATGCCGTTTCTCGGTGCGGTAGTGCAGTCGGAAAAGGTGCGGCAGATTTTGCCTCGCTTCAAGCCTTGGCCCGACAAGATATCCGCTGGCATATCCGGATAACTCAACACCATTCGGCCAAAGCCAATAGAGTCCGCCTTTCCAGTTTTCAATACTTCCTGCCCTACATTGGGTAGCCATTCCTGCAAGTAGGAATACGCCGATCCTACTACGTAAAATTCAGGAAAAGCCTGCTTCAGCTGAGCCGTAGCTGCGATCTGACGGGCAACACCATGGAGGGGATCTTCGGGAGGCAAATACCCATCCGAAGGAGGAAACAAGGCCGGGCGCTGAATGTGAGGATTGTAATACGGACTTCCGGCGGTGGTACAAAGGAGCTCGACATCCAATTCCTGTAAGACGCTCAAGAAAGCCGAAGATTCCTCAAAATCTTCTCCTATTCCATTTTCAGATCCCCCAAAAGCGTAGCGATAGGAACTTCCCAGAGCAGGAACTCCCTTTTCTTCCGGGCCTTTTTGGAAAGGTACCCAGTCAAAAATGCTCAGTCGAACACCAATTTCCAGACCCGGAGCGGCTGCCCGAATTCCGCTAACGATATCTCTCAGAAATCGAGTACGATTCTCAAAGCTTCCTCCATATTTCCCTTCCCGATCATAGGCACTGAGAAACTCATGTCCCAAGTAGCCATGGCAATGCTTGATGTCCACAAAATGGAATCCGGCCTTTTGTGCCAGCACCGCAGCCTTGATGTAATCTGCAATAATCGAATCGATCTCCTCATCGGTCATCAAGGGATAATCCTCTGACAGTCCAAATTTCTTATTCAGAACCGGATGAGGATACAGGATCCTAGGTTCCATGTGCTTTTTGTCATTCGGTTTGCAAAAGCGCCCCGAATGGGTAAGCTGAAGTCCTACTACCAAATCGGACGTTTCTCCAAAATGCTCTTGATGGGTAGTTTGAACCAAGTCAAATAAGTCGACAAACTCGGAGAAGGTGTCTTCATTGAGCAAAAGTTGATTGGGATTGGCGCGTCCCTCATGACGGACAGCCACTGCTTCACAGCCCCAAAGGAGCTTGGCTCCACTGAGGGCAAAGTTTTTCCAGCGTCTTTTAGTCAGATCGGTTGGGTGACCGTCTTCGGTGCCGTCCCAACCTTCCATCGGTAGAATGCACATGGCATTTCCGATGGTTCTACCTGATCGTAGGGCATGTGCTTTTCCGAAAGGAGAACTTTTCCCCGAGATCAATTCTGAGTCAAAACCCAGCTGAATTCCTTCTTTTTCCAGATACTGCCCAAACTGCTCGGCCGTTTTCAGCTGAGCTACACGGGGATATTGGGGTTTGTACTTTCCACTCATGCCGGCACGCAGTTTAAATAAGTGTAATAAGGTTCCTTATTAGCCATTCGCTGAATGAGCAAGGCCAATTCCCGAGCATGGTAATCGCCCCACATGCTGGACTCACCGTGGGCTACTTTGCCCTTTTCCGGCACATAGTCCCATCCATTCGGCTGATGATAGATGGAATGCAAAATCAAGCCTTGATGAGATGCTTGGGTAGAAAGATAAGGTTCGGAAAAGAGAACACTGGCCAGTTGAATCCCTGCTTGCTGATAGGTTTTGGCACGCTCGGGATCTGAGGCTGTTAGCCAGTTGCCAATTCGGATCAATCCTTGAGCGGCGATGCAGGCGGCAGAACTGTCCACCGGTTCGAACTCATTGAATGGGTCTGCAGGTCGATTGAGGTAATCTCCCAATCGGTGAAGATTTGGAGCTCCGGTATCCCAAAAGGGAATGCCATCCACAGGAGTATGATCTAGGTAAAACTCAGAAGTTGCGATGGCAGCCTGAGAAAGCTCTTCGATCAAATCTTTTTTGGAAATGACCTCTGAATAATCTGATTCATTGATCTGCTCCAAAATCTCCAAGGTCTCTCCCAAACCACAGATCGCCCATGCCAAACCTCTCGTCCAAGTGCTAAAGCCGGTATAGCCCTGCTGAGAATTGGGGCAACGGTAATTGCCATCGTTGGTATTGAAGATGATTTCATGGGCTGTTCGGCCGGAGATGTCGTAGCTGTCACGGCCTTTTCCATAGAAAATCGAAAAGCGAACCGTACTCAACAAATGCTGAACAGCACGCTGAATGAGGGAAATTCGCTTGTCATTTTCTGCCTGAAGTACATGGCCAAGCTGATGGGAAACGACCAAGGCCCGACAGCTGCGAATGGTATCCACAAACAAGGAATGAGGACCATTAAATGAATAAATAAATCCTCCACTTGGAATGGTGGTCCAACGGGTAGCCTGTACGGCTCCTGTTACTTTCAGCGCTAACGTATAAAACTCCTTTTCCCAATCGGAACCTTCGATCTTTCCTTCCAAAATCAGGCGAAGGAGATTCCCATACGTGCTGACATTGTTGAATCCATGATCATGTACTCCGATATGAGTCAGGTGAGGAGCCATTTTGGCAACCGTATTTTTTCTGCCTATTTCCAAAAAATCAGCATCACCTGTAGCATCAAATTGCAAGATGGCCGATCCAAATTGGAAGCCTTGGGTCCATTCAGTCCAGCCTCGGGTGACATAGGTTCCTTTTTCGGTAAAGACAGGAGCCCCTTTGCCAGTATCAAAGGTGGATTCGATGGAACGGATTTTTTGACCCGAAAGCTCCCAGAATCGAGGGAGTTGTTGGTTTACTTTTTCTAAAGAAAGATTGAAATCAAGCTTCATGGGAAGATTTAGAACTGAAATGATGAATAAGCATAAGAATCACAGTGGCAGGAATCAGGATGAGGTACATCGCTGCATCTGTAGGTAATCCCGCAAATCCGGCAGGGACCAATTCGGCCAGCGAAAACACAAAATAAACGAGCGCAAATGCTGATAAAAAAAGGAGTGATTTGGGCGGATGCTTAAACATCACCGCTCCCAAAACCACCGGAGCGATCATGGAAGTACCTGCAAAACTCACTCTTGCCAAAAGCACCAATTCATCGCTCATGTAAGTGGAAAACACCAACACGATGATGGAAAAAACAAAGATGGCAACCTGAGTAATGCGCATGACCTTTTTGTCCGATCCTGTCAGCAATGACCTCAATTCTGTGCCCAAAGCAAAGATCTGAGCATTGGTTGTGGACAAACACGCAGCAAAAAGGCCCACCACAGCCAATGCCGCCACAGGGCTGGCCTGATCAAACAATAAGGCTGCTGAAAGAAACTCAGCGGTTGTGCTATCAGGATACTTCACAGCGCCATAAAGTCCAATAAAGGCTGTGGGAAGGATAACCAAAATGGCAAAAAAGCCCACCGCATAAGCCATTTTATGCACCGACTTGAGATCTTTCATCACCACCAGTCGCGTGGTAAATTGAGGCTGGGAGACCGGAATCATCACAATCGCAATTGCTGACGCGATCAGAAAAGGACTGCTAAATAGCCCTTTTGGGCCCGGCAAGCTGAGGAGACCTACATTGGACTCCGTTACTTTCGCAATTCCGGCTTCCAAGCCGCCGGCCATTTGCAAACAAGTGTATCCGATAATCCAGATTACTACCAGCATGATCAATCCTTGGATGGCATCACTGTACATGATTGCCTTAAGTCCGCCAATTTCAGAGTAAACCAGCATCAAAACCACCAAAAGAGACGCCCATCCCCAGCCCGGAATCAAGTCGGGAAAAGCGGCATCCAAGAAAATCGATATCCCACGGATCTGGATGGCTACATAAGGGATCAAAAACAAAAAGGAACTGAGAAACAATAGATAGCCCGCCCACTGGGTTTGAAAGCAACCTTGAACAAATCCCGCCACCCCTTTATAGCCGACTTCTGTTGCTCTTTTTCGAAGCTTGTATCCAAACCATAGCAGAAAGAATACCATCAGGGCATCCGAAAGTCCAAGGAAAATCCAAGCACCTACACCATGAACCCGAAAGAAATCCGGCATACCCATAAAGGTAAACGCACTAAACAAGGCTGCCGAAAAGGTCAAAAAACCCAATATCGCTCCAATATTGGAGCCGGCTAACATAAAGTCATCCGAACTACGGTTTTTGCTGTAGGATCTGTAAGAGGCGTACCCAAGAGAAGCCAAGAATAGGGTGAAGAAGAAAATCAGCCAGCCAATCATGATTTCGAATCTTCTTGATGTGGGAAAATTTTAGAACCAATAAAAGTGGCTACCACGATTAATAGGGTCACCGCAAAGCTGGTCCAAAAAACGAAAGGGACTGATCCCAGCATAGGGTCTATTTTACCCTCTTGGAAAATCCACCAAAAGGCAGCTATCGTAAGCAGAAGTACCGCTGTGGCAAGAAGATGCCATGATTTGAAAGTCATCGTCAGGTTATTGGGTTAGGTTGGGAATGAAAAAGCCGAACAGGCTTTTTTGCTTGTTCGGCTTAAAATAGCAATAATCCAGTGTTTGGCCTGAAATCAAAGGTTTCCAAAGAACCTTTAAAGTCAGGTTTTTACGGAATCAATTTCGGAACTTATTGAAAATTGAAGTAGATGGTAATTCCTTTTCTTCGGATAGAAGAAATGGCATCTCTGAATTGGGGATTGTTTTTCTCGGGAACATACAGGTTATTCAATCCATGGGAAAAACGGATCTCCGGGGCAAACTTGAAGTATCGGAAATAAACTTCGAAACCCATGCCCGCCTCAAGGGTAAAGTCTTGCCCTGTAGTTACTATAGGATCCAGATTGGCCTCATCCTGAGACTTCGTACGAAATTGGTAACTACCTCCGCCAATGAAGTACATTCGGGTATTATTGAATCGCTGGGAGCGGTACTTGAACAGAAGCGGGAGCTCTACAATGGTCGCTTCATTGACTAATTCTTCTGTTCTGTATCCAAGATTACTTTGCACAGGATCAACATTATTTCCAGTGCCAGGATAAGTGATTGTGGAACCCGTTACATAATTGATATCCACCCTGTACTCATAAAATCCGATTTTCGGAGTGAACAAGAGGTTGGTTTGGTCATGAAGTCTCAATATTCCCGTGAATCCCAATGAAAACCCGGGGTTATACTTTGGGTAAATGGAGTAAATCTGATTACCAATCGTATTTGCTTGATTGAAATAGAGATCGGAATACTTGATTTGGTAGGTGGCGGTGTGAGTTGCCAAGAAAAATCCATAAGAAACCGTCTTGTCATCTGAACCAGATGTACTGGTTAGACCAAATAAGCCCTGAGCGTGCGCTTGTACTCCCAACAAGAAGAAAGAAGCAAAAAGGAAAATTACTTTTGACCTACGTAGATGGAGCTGATTCCAAAAGTGAGTGGCTTGCATACGGTGCTGTGAAATCCGACTTTTTTCAAAACTGCCAGAAAATCCTCCCCATCCGGAAAGGCCTGTACAGACTCAGGAAGGTAAGTATAGGCAGAATTGTCTTTGGATACAATTTTTCCGACCTGGGGCAAAATCGCATTGGAATAAAACGCATAAGCCTGCTTCATTGGGAAAGCTTTCGGCTTGCTGAATTCCAAAATAACGGTTTTACCTCCTGGCTTTAGTACCCGATACATGTCTGCCAGACCCTTTTCCAGATTCTCAAAGTTTCTGACTCCAAATGAAACGATGACCGCATCAAACTTATTATCCTCAAACTGCAAACCTTCGGAATCACCTAGGAGCATTTCGATTTTGTCTGAAAGGCCACGCTTGATCATCTTCTTTCTTCCCTCAGAGAGCATCCCCTCCGAAATATCTACTCCGATGATTTTGTCAGGATTCAAGGCAAGCGCTTCGATGGCGAAGTCTCCTGTGCCTGTGGCAATGTCCAAAATGAGCTTTGGATGATCTTTCTTGAGCATCTTCACAGCCTTTTTTCTCCAGATGATATCAATTCCCAAGCTGAGCACATGGTTGAGTAAATCGTATTTGGAACTGATGTTATTAAACATTTCAGCTACCTGTGCCTTCTTTGGGTCTTGCTTATCTTTGTAGGGTACGACGGACATCACGAATCTTCTTTGGTGGCACAATATTACTACACAAACCCGAGGAATCGAAAATTGTTGAACTCAAAGGCTAAAAGCCCTTACGAAATAAAAACGTATTTTTGCCACGAATTGAAAAGTTATGATCCGAAAAGCAACCTTTTTAGTAAGTAATACTGACCCGAAAAAGTGTCCAAAGCCTGACCGGGCAGAAATCGCTTTCATCGGACGATCTAATGTCGGAAAAAGCTCCCTCATCAATATGCTCACCGGAGTCAAAGAACTCGCCAAAACTTCCCAAAAACCCGGCAAAACCCAGTTGATCAATCACTTCACTATTGACGATCGCTGGTATTTGGTGGATTTACCCGGGTATGGCTTTGCCAAAGTGAGTAAAGACAAAAAGGTGAAATGGGAAAAAATGATCAGTGATTACCTGACTAATCGCGCCAATCTTTGCGGAGTAATTGTATTGATTGATAGCAGACTGGAGCCTCAGACAATCGACCTGGAGTTTTTGAATTGGTGTGGAGAAGAAGGCGTTCCTTTTGCGGTAGCATTTACCAAAGCCGACAAACAATCCAAAACCCAAACCGAAAAAAACGTCAGAACCTTCCTGAATAAGCTCGTGGAAATTTTTGGAGAAACACCCGACTACTTCGTAACCTCGGCTGAGAAAGGGCAAGGGAAAGAGGAATTGAGCGGATTCCTTTATGAATTGGTGTCTGAGTTTGAAGCCGAGGGAAGAAATTAATCGAGAGTTCTATATTTGCAGCCTGAATAAAGAAGACCATGAACTTTAAAGACATTGCAACAGTAGCCGGAAAGCCGGGTTTGTATAAAATTATCAAGCCGACGCGTTCGGGTGTAATTTTGGAGTCTCTGGATGAGAAAAAAGCCAAGTTGGTAGCTGGCATGTCCATGAGAGTATCCATCCTCAACGATATTTCGATCTATACCATGACCGAAGAAGGCGCCGAACCTCTCGAGTCCGTGATGAAAAAAATCGAAGCCGAATACAAAGGAGACACGGGAGTAGATTCTACTTCCTCCGATTCAGAATTGAGAGCTTTTTTGAAGTCAGTCCTTCCTGACTTTGACCAAGAGCGAGTGTATATCTCCGATATCAAAAAACTCAACGCATGGTATCAATTGATCCGAAAAAGTGCTCCTGAAGTGCTTCAAGAAAGTACAGAAACAGAGCAAAACTCCTAATTTTCCAAAGCCCTGAGTGATCGGGGCTTTTTTCTTGGACATGACTATGGATCAACCTATCTCTCAGGAAACCTACTCGCTTATCACCAAGGACTTTCAGCTGCCGGAAGTCAAAGAAGAATTTTCTGAGGAAAAAGCAATTGAAATTCTAGCCAAAGCCATCAGCCAATTGATGGATCGCAACTTGGAACGATTGCTTCAAATCTGCTATCGGGTGGATCTTTCTGAAAACAAATTGAAGCAGATCCTTCACGAATCAGATCCTGACCAGGTGGCTTCTGATTTAGCTAAAGCCCTTTGGGAACGACAAAAGCAAAAGGTGGAAATCAGAAGAAAATATTCGGAGGGATAATCACGAATCCCTCTTCTTTGGGTTTAAGTAAGGTCTTTTTCTGCAGCAGAACCTCCCTCTAATAAATCCTCCTTGGAGATTCTTCTTATTTTATTTCTGAGAAAGGCCTCTAAAAATTCGATGGACTCCACATCCTCGATTTCCAAAATTCCTTTGATGATCTCCAATTTTCTTCCTTGGATCGTTTTCTTTCCGCTGCGCATCTTCCAAAGGTAGCCTAAAATATTCTTTGATATCTTTTTTACCGACTGTACTGAGGGTGTTTTCCTACTTAAAGTCTTTGTTTTATTTTTAGGCCAAACCCAAAACCCATGGCAAACCCAATCTGGATCATGACTTCGGCGTTTGATCAGCTTAATTTGGATCAGACCGTCGAGAAAGCAATTGAAATCGGCGTTCAAGGATTAGATCTCTGCGTGTTTAGAAAAGACGGTACCCGAGATGACTTTGTAGCTACACATCTAGATTATGAAAACTTCGGCCCTGACCAAGCGAAAGCACTGATTGATCAATTCAACGGAGCAAAACTTCGACTTTCTATCGGAGCGTTTGAAAATCTGATTGGAGGCGATCCTATCCATAGAGTCAAAAATCAAAACCACCTGCTGCGTCTCATCCGAATGGCTTATCTGCTTGGAGGTGATGAAAATGATGTAAAAGTTGGAACCTTCGTAGGATACAATCACGAACTGGGCAATCAGGAGGGAGGTTTTGAAAAAAACCTGCTGGAATACCAGCGGATTTTTGGACCGATTATCCGCTATGCCAACAGCCTTGGGGTGACTGTACTCTACGAAAACTGCCCCATGGAAGGCTGGAGAAGTTCGGGTTTTACTGGCACGTTCAATAACCTGACCGGTGTACTTGCTGCACGCAAACTCATGTACGAACTAGTCCCTGAAAAAAATCACGGGGAAATTTACGACCCTTCCCATGACGTATGGCAGCATACCGATCCGGTAGAGGTGATGAAACATACGGATATGTCGCGCCTAAAGCGGATTCACGTGAAGTCCACCCGAAATGTACCAGATCCATTTTGGGGAAACATGTACCCAATGCAGCAAATCCACCCGGAATGGGCTGAAAAACTGGGCATCAGCTCCAGTAAAAATCCTTGGGACCGGCATCATTACGAAGCTACGCTTCCAGGCTTTGGATTAGGAGACTCCATGGATTGGAGGGCTTTTGTGAATGTGCTGAAAGAAAAAGGCTTCTCCGGACCCTTTGAAATTGAAAATGAGGCAGTCCTATCCAAGCAAACCGGAAAAATGGGAGCCATCGTCCAAGGATGCAAAGCAGCTGTTCAAAACTTAGCCCCATTGCTATGGGAACTCACCGATGAGGGCTGGACCTATCCTTCTCGGGAATATGCGCCTCTGAAGGATTTGAACAGGGTTGATATTCCGTTGGTGACGATGGATGACTTGGGCTAAGTTGTCTCTATAATTTATCTAAAACCGTACAAAATTTTACGTTGACAGCGTAAACTTTTGTACTTTTCAAAAGTAAATATTTTTACTTCCTCAAAATAAATCATATCTTTAGGCCTTTAACCCACTAGAGAAATGGTACTTAAGGAAGAATTAGCGGCAGCAGTGAGTGGGCAGAAAAAAGGACTATCAAAAAAAACCAAGCTCACTGAACGAGAAGCAATCGCTGGATTTAAGCATTCAAGTACACATATAGAAGTAATCACAGGCATACGACGTTGTGGAAAAAGTACCCTCATGCGTCAGCTGATAACCAATACTCATCAAGAATTTGCCTATCTGAACTTTGAAGATCCAAGAATATTCGGATTTGAGGTCAGTGACTTTTCTAAATTGGATGAAGTGTTTGGGGAGGAAGTTTCCGTTTATTTTTTTGATGAGATCCAGAATGTCACTGGTTGGGAGGTTTTTGTGAGACAGCTACACGACCGCGGAAGCAAAGTGTATATCACCGGGTCCAATGCCTCTCTTCTCAGCAGCGAGTTGGGTACAAGGCTAACTGGACGCCACCTTTCCTATGAAATGTTTCCATTTTCCTACTCTGAATATTTGGCATACAGCGAGCAAGAAGACAGCAAGGAGAGTTTCCTAGACTATCTGTATTCAGGAGGATTTCCTGAATTTCTTCGAGACCGAAATCCCGAAGTCCTTCAGAATCTTCTAAAAGACATTGTCTTCAGGGATATTGCCATCCGCTATGGTATCAAAAACACCAAAACGCTGATGGAGATCGCTCTATTTCTCCTGTCCAATGTGGGAAAGACGACGAGCATCAATAGTTTGAGAAAAACCTTTGATGTGGGCTCTCCCAGCACAGTCTCTGACTATTTATCTTGGATGGAAGATGCCTACTTGTACTTTTTCGTACCAAAGTTTAGTTGGTCCGCTAAAAGCATTTCGAAAAATCCTAAAAAAGTCTATGCTATCGATACAGGATTTGCAAAAGCAAACTCACTCAGCTTCAGCAATGACAACGGTAGACTCCTGGAAAACTTGGTTTTTATCCTCTTGAGAAAAAAAGATTTTGAGCTATACTACTTCAATGAGCGAAGAGAATGTGATTTCGTTGTAATGGAAAATAAGCAGTGCAAGTGGGTCATCCAAGTAACTGAACAGGTGCACGGGGATAACAAGCAACGAGAACTGGATGGATTAGTAGAGGCTATGACCTTCTTCGGGAAAGAGGAGGGCTTCATCATCACGATGGACCAAAATGACAAACTAACTCTGGAAGAAAAAACTGTCAGGCTTATCCCAGTCAGAACATTCCTAAAAGAATTCCTCTCCTCGCCATAAAATCCAAAGCCTTTAGCCAATCAATTCCCCAATCCTTGCTCATACCCTTTATCAGCTGGAAGATTGGCACCCATTGAGGCAGCCACTGCCAGTTGATCACAGCGTTCGTTTTCGGGGTGACCGGCATGTCCTTTTACCCAGATGAATTTAGGCTTGTACTTCAGGTGAAGCGGAATGTATCGAAGCCAGAGATCGGGATTTTTCTTGTCTTTGAAGCCTTTTTTCTGCCAGCCCCAAAGCCAGCCTTTCTCGATGGCATCTACTACATATTTGCTATCAGAGTAAATCTGAACAGGAAATTCAGTGGTCTTGAGCTCTTGAAGGGCACGGATCACGGCAAGCAATTCCATGCGATTGTTGGTAGTAAGTCGAAAACCCTCGGAGAGTTCTTTACGGTGTTGGCCAAATTTGAGCACCACTCCATAGCCTCCCGGACCGGGATTTCCTTTGGCAGCACCGTCGGTAAAAATGATAATCATGGCACAAAGAAATAAAAAAAGCCGGGGTCTCCGGCCTTAAGTTTATCCAACTGTGATTGGAAAGGCGTTTGATTTGAAGATTTTCACTGCGATGGACAAGAGTATAATACCGAAAATTCTACGGAGCACATCGACTCCTGTTTTTCCAAGTTTGCGCTCCAGCCAAGTGGTACTTTTCAGGACGATGTAGACAAAAATCAAATTGAGCAGGATTCCAATGGCGATATTTACCTGCTCAAACTCTGCTTTCAAGGTCAGAATGGTAGTCAAGGTACCTGCTCCTGCAATCAGCGGAAAAGCAATCGGGACGATTGAAGCACTGGAAGTAGCCTCAGGATCGGGTTTGAATAGCTCAATTCCCAAGATCATCTCCGCCCCCAAAGCAAAAATGATCAATGCCCCGGCGATGGCAAAATCCTCCACACCGATGCCAAAAAGACTCAGGATGGATTTTCCTACCAGCAAAAAAGCAATCATCAACACCCCTGCGGCTAAGGTGGCTTTTTCGGATTGAATATGACCTACTTTTTTACGGAGATTGATAATGATCGGGATTGATCCGAGGATATCAATGACGGAAAAAAGGATCAGCGAAACAGAAAGGATTTGTTTGAAATCAACCATGGCGCAAAGGTAAGGGGATTTTGCGCAGCAGCCAGATGGAAGAGATTAATTCAAAGTAAAGTCTCAGAGCAAACCCGAACCATCCTCGACCTCCTCTATCGCCTGTCGGAGGAAATCATTGAACGGCTTCATGGTCCGAAAACCATCCAAGGCAAAGGTCAAAAAAGCACCTGAATCCACGGCCTTGTCCGAGATCGGATGCGACACCGTGAAGCTTTTCAGCTTCAGGTACTCGATGTAAGGATGCTCTGCTTCATAATCTCGCGGACTGGTTTTGAGCTTATCTCCTTCGATGGATGGGAAAAGTTTTTTGAATTCCGGATCGTTTTCGATTCGCTCAAGTTCGGCACCGCTATAGTCGATTTCTTTTCGAATTTTCTTCAGCGTATCCGCTTCAGGCATCCAGATACCTCCTGCCAAGAATGAATTCCCAGGCTGAATCTGAAGGTAATATCCAGGACCGGGTGACTTTTTGCCGCCAACCGAAAAATATACCCCGAAATTCGTCTTATAAGGATCCTTATTGTTTGAAAATCTCACATCGCGATTCTGTCGAAAGACACAATCCTTGGGTTTGAAAGCCGATAGTTCCGGTTCGATCTCCGTCATTTCTTTAAGCAGAACCTCCACATCTTCCAGCAACCTTGTCCTCGTCTCGGTATACCATTTCTTATTGGCATCCATCCAGTCTTTGTGGTTGTTTTTGGCAAGGGTAGATAGAAATTCGAGATATGGACGCATAGAAGGGCTGGAATTTGAAGGCTAATTACTAAAGGTCAAAACCGCCAAAATGAGGTTAAGTTTAAATAAAATCCACCAAGGTCTCCAGCTTCATCCCACGGCTACCTTTGATCAGAATGAGGTAATCTTCCAGCTTGCTGTCTTCCAACCAATTTCTAAAGGAGAACGGATCAGGAAAATACAGTGCCTTTGGCGCTTTTTCCAGTGCAGAGACGATCAGTTTTCCAGTGAAGCAAACTTTATCAATCGGATATTCGCTGACAATTTCTCCTAGCTTTCTGTGCTCTTCCTCAGCATGTACCCCAAGCTCAAACATATCCCCGAGGATGATCATTTTGTGCCTTTTCCCGGTCATCTGACCAAAAGTGCGGATGGCCACTTCCATGCTGGACGGATTTGCATTATAAGCGTCCAGGATGATCAGATTGCTGCGCTTCTCGATAAGTTGGGAACGCATGTTTTCGGGTTTGTAATTGACAATCCCCTCCACGGCTTTTTCCATGGGCACTCCGAAAAACTTCCCTATCGTCAGTGCATTGGCTATGTTTCCGAAATTGTAAGCTCCAATCAACGAGGTCAAGTGCTCACCGGAAACCCCTTCTACAGCAAACTTCACGAAGGGATTGGCCCCGAGAAAAGTGACTTCGCAAAAATCCCCCTTGGCAGGATAGAGAACCGGGTTCTCAAAGCGCTTGATCATATTGGAAAAAATCGGGTCTTGAGAGTTAATGAAAACTGTCCCCTTGTTTGCTCTCAGGTGCTGATACAGTTCAGTTTTGGTTTTGAGAACTCCCTCCGGCCCGCCCATTCCTTCCAAGTGCGCCTTACCGATATTAGTAATAAAGCCATGAGTAGGCTCTGCGATATCGCAAAGCTCTTGAATGTCGCCTTGCTTATTGGCTCCCATTTCGATGATGGCGATCTCGTGTTCAGGTTTCAACCTGAGCAATGTCAAAGGCACGCCAATGTGATTGTTTAGATTACCAATGGTTGCCAATGTGTTGAACTTTTGCTTCAAAACAGCATGCAACAGCTCCTTGGAAGTGGTTTTCCCATTAGATCCTGTCAGCCCGATAAATGGAATGTCAAACTGTCTTCGGTGGTGCGTTGCAAGTTTTTGCAAAGCAGTAAGCACGTCTTCACAGAAAAAATAGCGCTCGTCGCCCTCCACCAAGTACTTCTCCTCATCGATCACCACAGCCGAAGCCCCCATTTCTAAGGCCTTCGCGGCAAAGTCATTCGCATTGAAATTGGGTCCTTTCAGCGCAAAAAAGAGATTTCCCGCATCGATCTTGCGGGTATCGGTACTGACGCCGGTGCTTTTCAGAAAGAGCTGGTAAAGGAGTTCGAGGTTCATTTTTCGGGAAAATTTGCCACAAAATAACGCAAACGGTACATCTTTGCGGAGCTCGATTCGTTTTATTTTGGAGTTTCATTTTACTCTACCATGCAAAAATTCCTTGTCCTGATTTTTCTGTTGATCGCTTCTCCCGCTTTCACTCAGGCAATTTTTGAATGGGATCAAGGCAAATCTGTGCAGGTAAATGGTGAAACTGTTCCTATCGGTTTTTCCCAAGGTATCAATTCCGCCCAAATCCAAACCATCGATCTTACCGGTGATGGCGTCGAAGAATGGGTGGTATGGGATATCAATTCCCGGCAACTTCAGGTGTTTGAGCAAAAAGGTGAAAACTTCAGTCTAAGACCTGAGCTCAGCTATTTTTTCCCCCTAGAGATCAGCGGGTTTTTGGTATTGGCTGATTTTGATAGGGATGGGAAAAAGGACCTCTTCACATCCACTCCTCTGGGCATACGGGCATTTCGAAATACTTCTTCAGGAACTCAGGTGGCCTGGACTTTGGCACAAAACTTCCTCCGCCTGGATGGAGCCAATAACATCCCCGCCAACAACCTAGACACGCCTCTGCTGCAGGATGTGGACGGAGACGGGGACTTGGATCTGGTGATTTTCAATTTTGCTGTGGGAGACTTTTTGGAGTTTTACCGCAATACTTCTGTGGAGCGAAAAGGTACGCCCGACATCGACGGTTTTGCTTTTCCTGTCCGGCATTGGGGAAATTTTGAGTTTTGCGCCTGCGCTCAAATCAGTTTTGGGCAAACCTGTGACGGAAGACTTCTGAATTCAGGAAATCTGCAGGATGAAAACGCCCGAATCCAGCATGCAGGAGGGCATAGCATCCTGTATCGGGACTTCACGGGTGACGGCATTCCGGATTTGCTGCTGGGTCGGGACGAGTGCAATACCCTGTATTTCCTTCCCAATTTGGGAACCTCAGTCAACCCACGATTCAGCACCTTTTCTACTCAAGTTCCCGGCTATGGTTCCCTGCCTCAATTCCCGAGATTTCATGTGGGTAGAATGATTGGAGATGAGTTGATCGTCAGCTTAAATACCAATGAAACTGCGGCTACCTTTCGCATTGACTTTGCCAATTCGGTAGTGAAGCTGGAGAGAAATACAGGCGTTATTCGTCCGATTCTTCAGGATCAATTGTTCGATTTGGGAGAAAACGTAAGGCCGTATTTCAAGGGGAATGTCTTTGCCGGGGAACTTTGGCTGACTGCCAATGTCAAAAATGAAAATGCGGTTCAAGGGCATGCCTATCGCCTGAGCTATTCAGGAGATCGATTCGAATTACTGAATGAAGATTACCTCAGCCTTTCTGCCTTGAATCTTTTGGAAGTCCAACTCATCGAATACGGGAGCGTCAAAAACCAATCCTATCTTTTGGCCTCAGGAGTGCGGGCTACCAATGGTGTTCCAAACCAAGTACTTCTAAGAGGTCAAGGTCAAAATTGGAATGATTTTCAGCTAGTTGGCCTGACGCTTCGGGTGGGCGATCAGCTTACATTTTTCCCCTACCAGGGAAAAGATCAGTTACTAATTGCTGCGCAAAATGGAAGCCTGACACTCTACGAGGTAGATTTAGAGGCTCGGACGGCAACTCTGAAAACGGCCAATTTTCTAGGCTACCAGGACAATCCCGCCAACCGAAACCTGAGTGTAGCGGTGCGAATTCAAGACAAACCGGATCTGTACTCCGTGGATCAAACAGGTCGAATTTTCTTGGCCAAAGACATGATGAATTCCGATGTTCGGGAGGAGGTATTGGTAAAAATCGGAGAACAAAACCTTCCTTTCCGACTGGGAAGAAATACCTGGATATCAGTCGTCAATCCGGGATTTGATGAGAATGTAGATTTGATTTTGGGAAGTCGAGGCGGGGGAATTACCTATTTGAAATCCGTAAAGTCAGATTCTCCCACAGATCGTGAACTCTTGGTCAAACTCTACCCCAATCCGACATCAGGGCCGTTTAAGGTAGTCTCAAACACCCCTGCCAAAGCCCGATTGATCACCTCCTTGGGACAAATCCTTTTGGATGAAATCCAGATTCCCGCCAACCGGGAAATCGAAATTCAAGCCCAAGCCCTTCAGCCCGGAGTTTACTTTTTACAACTGGAAACCGAGGATCGGAAAGTGGTCGTGAAGAAGGTACTGGTGAGGTGATTTTTGTTTCTCACAGATTTACACTGATTTTCTTCACAGATTCGCACAGATATAATATGACATTTTAGCTTCCCACTGAATGATAATTACAAAATCTGTATGATCTGTGATTTTCATCTGTGAAAATCTGTGGGAACTAGAACCTTTCCTTCCAAATAATCCCATTTGCCCACCTCCCCCAAAACGGCTAGCTTAGAACTAGAATTAATCTACACATGAAGAACATCTACTCCTTCCTTTTTTTGGCGCTTTTCGCCTGGGCATGTAAATCCGGCCCTGAAAATCCCGCCGATTCAGTCTACATCAACGGCATCATCTACACCGTCGACGAAGCTAATCCCAAAGCCCAAGCCGTGGCCGTTAAAGACGGATTAATCCTGGCGGTAGGCTCGACCGAAGAAATCCAAGCCTACGTCGGCAAGTCCACCGAGGTGATCGACTTGCAGGGCAAAACCATGACTCCGGGATTTATTGAATCCCACGCCCACCTGATGGGCATCGGGTACAACAAGCTGGAGATCGACCTGATGGGTGTCAAAACCTACGACGAACTTATCCAAAAAGTAGCCGAAGCCGCTGCCACCGCCAAGCCGGGAGACTGGATCACTGGTCGTGGTTGGCATCAGGACAAATGGCTGCAAATGCCCGAGAAAACCGTCAAGGGCTTCCAAACCCATGATGCTCTCAGTGCGGTCACACCCAATAATCCAGTGTACCTCGCCCATGCTTCCGGTCATGCCTCTTTTGTCAATCAGAAGGCGATGGAACTTGCAGGCATTACCCCTTTACGAAGTGAGAAACCCACCCAGGAAGTCGAAGGCGGCGAAGTCCTCCGCGACGAACTTGGCAACCCAACTGGCGTTTTGGTAGAGCGAGCCTCCACTTTGGTGGCAAAACTTATTCCTGAAACTACCCCTGAGAAAAATGAAGAAGCACTCACCTTGGCCCTACAGGAACTGGCCGAAAAAGGAATCACTTCCTTCCACGATGCGGGTTCAGGTCAGGATGTGATCGACTTGGTTCAAAAGTTCAAAAACGAAGGCAAACTCACCTCCCGCATGTACATCATGCTTACGGGTCGTCAGCCAGAGTTGCTGGAAACATGGTACAAAAAAGGCCCGATGATCGACCCTGATCATTTCCTTACGGTGCGCTCGATCAAACTGAATTGCGACGGTGCCCTTGGTCCTTGGGGAGCTTGGTTGCTAGAAGATTATTCCGACAAGCCCGGTCATCGAGGCCATGAAACACTTCCGATGTCTGTGGTGACAGAGGTATCCGAAAAGGCCCTTCCGCTCGGTTTTCAGGTTTGCTCCCACGCCATCGGCGACCGGGCCAATCAGGAGATTTTGGATCGATACGAAGCGGCTTTTGCTAAAAATCCCGAGGCCAAAGATCATCGCTTCCGCATCGAGCATGCCCAGCATTTGCATCCGGATGATATTCCGAGATTTGGTCAGTTGGGCGTGATTGCGGCCATGCAGGCGATTCACTTGAGTTCGGACCGACCTTGGGCGATCGATCGCTTGGGTGAAAAGCGCATCATCGATGGGGCCTATGTGTGGCAGAGCCTGTTCAAGACCGGTGCCCGCATTGCCAACGGAACCGATGCCCCCGTGGAACCCGTAGATCCGATTCCTTCCTTCTATGCTTCAGTGACCCGCAAGACCCTTCAGGGACTTCCGGAGGGAGGCTACGAAGGCGAACAAAAAATGACCCGTGAGCAGGCTTTGAAGTCCTACACCCTAGACGGCGCTTTTGCTGAGTTTGAGGAAAACTTCAAAGGATCGATTGAAGTGGGAAAGGCAGCCGACTTTACCGTTTTCGACAAAAACATTATGGAAATCCCCGAGGATGAAATTTTGCAAACTAAGGTGCAGATGACTGTAGTGGGGGGAAAAGTAGTGTTCAAAAGGTAGAATTAAGAAATCTCAAGTCATAAATCTGAGTTTGACCTTCCAGGTTTTGAAAACCTGGAAGGTCTCTGATGTTTGGCTCTTTACTAGTCGATGAAAAAAAGTAGGTCATAATTTGGAGTTATGGCCTTTTTTTATGGATATTGTATCTAGTTATTAGACTAGATATGGGTTATCCGACTAAAGTACAGCTC
>NZ_JBHSKS010000017.1:0-67707 GCF_042657405.1 Algoriphagus aquatilis | reverse complement strand
TGAGCTGTACTTTAGTCGGATAACCCATATCTAGTCTAATAACTAGATACAATATCCATAAAAAAAGGCCATAACTCCAAATTATGACCTACTTTTTTTCATCGACTAGTAAAGAGCCAAACATCAGGACCTGTCAGGTTTCGAAAACCTGACAGGTATTTTTTTTCATCATTTCAGAAGGCGAACCCATCCTTCTAAATGAGTTAAAAACTTGATTTGGTTAAAAAAAGATAAAGCCTATGCTACTATGGAAGGCCAAAACCAGAAACCTGTTAATTTTCAAGTCAAAGAACCCAAATCCTCTGATGCTTTCCCTTTCCGGTTTTGAAAAAAAATACCCTTCAGGTTTCGAAGTAGTCATCCCGCAGCTAGATCTACCGCAAGGAATTCACCTGATTTTGGGGGGAAATGGGTCGGGAAAATCCACTTTGCTCAAAGCCTTGGCGGGTATTCATCCTGCAAATGGAAGGGTAGAATTGAATGGTGTTTCCCTTTTTGATCAGCCGTTGGAGTACCGAAGGAAAATCGGATTTGCGCCTGCAGAACCGACTTTCCCAGAGTTTTTAAACCTCCACGACTTAATTGCTTTTGTAGCAAAAGCTAAACAGGCTTCGGTAGCGGAAATATCCGAACTGAAGGCAGTATTTGAGGTGGAAGATTTCTTGTCTTTTCCCATCGGCGGCTACTCTTCGGGCATGTTGAAAAAATCCGCCCTGTTGTTAGCGTTTATGGGACAGCCCGAATTGATCATTTTGGATGAGCCATTTACCACCATCGATGCCCAAACCCAAGCGCAACTCGTCAGGCTGATCTGCCAACGAGCCAAGGAAGGAACTGGATTTCTGACCACCTCCCACCAATCCGGTCCCATCGAATTATTACCTTTGACGAGCGTGCTGCACATGCGTTCGGGAAAACTAGCCACTCATGAATAAAGTGGCCATCCTCACATTTGTTCGCCCCTTTTATCAAAAGACGCTAGGCTTTTGGGCGGTGATCTTGCTTGTGGGAGGTGTACTCATGGAAGCGAAGCAACACGTGCTTTTGGGTCGATTTCTGTTTAAAAATCCTGTTGCCTTTGGGATCGTTCCTGTTTTGCTTCTTTTCTTCAGTTTGATTCATCTGCGAATTCAGCAGGACCTTCTCAGGAGAATGGATTACCTGGTTTTTCATCAACTTGGCCTCTTTCCCAAAAAGGAACTCAGACTGTTTTGGAGCCAAATCATTCTTTCAAACTACAGTCCCATCCTGACCTATTTTCTATTCTTAAGTTATTTTGCCTGGGAGCAAAAGGCCTTCGATCTTGGCCTTTATTTATGGATGAGCACCTTGATTTTACTGGGGTTTACCTATTGGAAAATCAGACAAACACTTCACCATCCCTTGAATGAGGTCCTCGTCACAAGGCCCGCATTCCGGTGGGCTTTTCCGAGATTTACTTGGATCTTGCTTTCCCTAAGACAACACAGACCGATTTTGGTTTTGCTGACCAAGGCTGGCGGGCTCCTGTTGCTCAATGGTTTTTTCTATTCTTTCCAATCTGGAGGTTATGACTGGCGGTGGCTTCAGTTTGGCGTTTTGTGCGTAGCCTACGTCCAACTCCCCTTGATTTTTGAGAAATCGGAAAAAGAACTCACACAACAAAGTTGGACGTTGGCCTTGCCACTATCCTGGAAGAACAAACTGGCCTACCAAATGGGAAGCTTGATCCTGTTGATTATTCCGGAAATGTTTTTCTTAGGTTGGAAAGGAATTCCATCGGAAAACCCAGAAAACTTGGTGTTGGCAATTTTACTTTTAGTATTTATTTCCTCCTTGCAATTGTTGGTTTATAGAAAAAAGGAAAGTTCAAGCTTCCCGAATTTGGCAGCGGGAATGTTTTTCGGGTTGTTCTTAGCCATCATTTTTAGTGTGCCTTGGTTGATATTTGTATTTGGAGTTTCATTCCTTTTTATCCATCAGTCCAATAGAGCCTTTGGATATTAATCTGCTGTTTTTTTCTTTTTGAAGCAGTCTGAAGACTGCATACAAGAAGGTCCAAGCCTGCCTACCGGAAGGCAGGTCAAAAGACTTAAACCAATCGGCCATGCAACCCTTAGAGGGTTGTTTATTCGAACTCATTAAAAACCACATAGTCACCTAGAGGTGCATAGCAGGTAAATCAATCACTATGTTACCTATGCGTCTATGTGGTTCAAAACCCTTCCCCTAAAATCTTCCTTATTCCTACCAAAGATTGAGACTTTGGGTTTTGATTGAAGTTTTTTGACCTGACCAGTCTAAAAACTGCATACAAGAAGGTCCAAGCCTGCCTACCGGAAGGCAGGTCAAAAGACTTGAACCATTCTTGGATTTGAACTCATAAAGTTTTTCTACGGCTCTGCGATGAAAATTCAAATTTGAAATCAGCATCCTATTGTATCCCTTTGTGGCAATTGCCTTTGCTTTTCCAAACCCTTTTTCTATTTTCACACTTTGAGACAATAGAACCAAAACCTATGAACAAACATTTTCAAATTATCCTCTTTGCTTTTTTGCTGAGCTTCTCAGTACAAGCGCAAGAAGCCCTTTTCAGACCGCAAAACATCATTTCGCCTGAAATCCACGCTGACAATTCGGTCACCTTCCGACTCTTTGCACCCAATGCCAAAGAGGTGCAGGTGACTGGGGATTTTCTTCCATCTGTAAAAATGGATACCCCCATGGGCCAAATGGATGGACCCGGCAAAGCTACCCTGACCAAAGATGACAAGGGAGTTTGGTCATTGAAGACTCAGTCCCTGAATCCTGAGCTTTACAACTACTCCTTCATCATCGATGGATTTTCAACTACCGATCCGAGCAATCCATTTCTGATTCGTGATGTGGCCTCAGCTACCAACATTTTCATCATCGGAGGTGGACATGCAGACCTGTTCAAAACCAATGACATTCCTCACGGATCAGTCACCCGCAGATGGTACGAATCTCCGGGTTTGGGCATGGATCGCAGAATCACGATCTACACTCCTCCGGGATATGAAAAATCCTCCGAATCCTATCCAGTCCTATACCTCCTCCATGGTGCAGGTGGCGACGAGGAGGCGTGGATCAATCTTGGGCGTACTGCTCAAATCATGGACAATCTGATCGCTCAAGGTAAAGCCAAGCCCATGATCGTGGTGAAGCCAAACGGAAACGTGATCCAGGATGCAGCCCCTGGAGAAGGAAATCAAAACTTCTACAAACCCCAATTCATGATCCCAAAAACCATGGATGGCACCTATGAGGGTGCTTTCGGTGACATCATCAAATTTATCGAGAGCAACTATCGGGTAAAGGCCAACAAAGCAAACCGAGCCATTGCGGGCCTTTCCATGGGTGGATTTCATACGTTGCACATTTCCAGATATCATCCCAATACCTTTGACTACATGGGTCTATTCTCTGCGGCCATTATGCCAAGAGAAGACGCCACCGGAAAAGTGTATAGCAACTTTGACCAAACGCTGAAGGCACAGATGGACAATGGCTATAAACTGTATTGGATAGCAATTGGTAAAACGGATTTCCTATACAAAGCCAATCAGGAATACTTGGAAAAACTGAAAGGCAAGAATATGCCACATGAATACTTGGAAAGTGAAGGAGGACACATCTGGAGAAATTGGAGAGTGTATCTGACCCAATTTGCCCCTCGTCTTTTCCAATAACCTATAAACTCTTTACCCTATGAAGTTTTCCTATTTATTCAAAAGCTTGGCTCTTTTGCTCCTTTTGGGGGTTTCAGACCATGTAAAAGCCCAGGAAATCAGCGCCATGTCAGCGCCCCGGGTGGTATCTCCTGAAGTCAATGCCGACAATTCGGTGACGTTTCGCATTCTGTCGGAAAAAGCAAACGAAGTCACACTCAACGGCAGCTGGATGGGATTTCGAGAAACTCTCCCTCTCGTCAAGGGAGAGCAGAGTGTTTGGTCGGTGACCATTAATCCCCTGCCCTCCTCCATGTACCATTACAATTTCTTCATCGACGGAGTGGCAGCGATCGATGTCACCAATCCACATGCCTTGCGGGACGGTACCCGATATGCCAGTTTACTGATGGTGCCTGGAGAGGGTTCTTCTGTTTTCCAACTCAACGACACTCCGCATGGCAACATTGCTCAAGTTTGGTATCCTTCCCCAACTTTGGGAACCAACCGCAGAATGTACGTCTACACTCCTCCGGGATATGATTCAGGCAAAGAATCCTATCCGGTCCTTTACCTTCTTCATGGAGCGGGAGGAGACGAGGATGCCTGGTCTTCTTTGGGTCGAGCAAACTTGATTTTGGACAACCTGATTGCATCCGGAAAGGCCAAACCTATGATTGTGGTCATGACCAATGGCAACGCCTGGCAAACATCCACCCTTCGTCAAATCCCCGGACTCCCTACCCCAACCCGAGAGACTTTCGCTCAGTTTCAGGGCAAGTTTGAAAAGAGTTTGGTGGAAGACGTCGTGCCTTACGTCGAGAAAAACTTCCGTGTCAAGGCTGACAAAGACCACCGCGCCCTAGCCGGACTTTCTATGGGTGGAGGTCACACAATTACCGCTTCCATTACTTATCCGGGTACCTTTGGCTACATTGGCGTTTTCAGCAGCGGGATTTTTGATGCCAATGCGGATATGGCAGAGATGGAGAAAAAATTCACTGCTTTGAAAGCCAGTGGAGTTCACAAATACTGGGTTGCCTGCGGCAAAGAGGATTTTGTGATGGATTCCAACAAGAGGCTCTTAAGTGTCTTGGACAAAACAGGTTTCAAACACGACTATTTCGAAAATGAAGGAGGCCACACTTGGGCCAACTGGAGAACCTACCTTTCCATGTTTGCTCCCATGCTGTTCTAAATGAATTTAACCAAATACCTATAACCAAGTAGTGCGAAAGCGCAGTCCAAGTTGGATTGCGCTTTTTTTATAGACTACCTTTTTTGAATTCCTCTGCTGCAAAATTGGCCGCCCGTGCAGTCAATGCCATATAAAGCAAAGATGGACTTTGATTTCCTGTACTGGTCATACACGCTCCATCAGTGACAAAGACATTGTTGCAGGCATGAAGCTGATTCCATTCGTTTAGCATGGAGTTTTCCGGCGAGCTACCCATTCGGGCCCCTCCCATTTCATGAATATCCAATCCCGGGGCCTGCCCAGAATCTCTGGCTGCAATATTTTTTACCCCAGCCTTTAGCAACATTTCCTGAGCTTGAGTGAGGAAATCCTTCAGCATGTTTTCATCATTCTGATCGTAACCAACCGATACCACCAACTGGGGAATCCCAAAAGGATCAGTTTCGGTTTCGCTCAAACGGACATGATTTTCAAACTTGGGAATGGTTTCCCCCTGCATGTACATGTACACGTGCCAGTTGCCTAGCTCTGATTGTGCTTCTTTAAACGCAGCGCCAAATGACGGATTGGACATTTCCTTTCCCCTACCTCTCCAAGCGCCCGAGAAAACGGTGTAGCCTCCGACAAAATCCAGATTGGGATCTTTTCCTCCCAGATTCCGGAAATTGGCCAGGATGGGTTCAGTAGGATTTCGCCCGAAATAATACTTGTCCTGAAACTGATCCAACTCACCGGAAACCCATCCTCGGTAATTGTGAAAAGCTACATAGCGACCCAAAAGACCGTGGTCATTTCCTAGTCCATTGGGAAAGCGGTTGGATTTGGAATTGAGCAAAACCGAAACAGAATTGAGTGCGGAGGCATTCAGAAAAATAATTCGGGCTTTGAATTCATGGATTTCCTTCGTCTCCGCATCGATGATTTTCACGCCGGAAGCTTTGCCGCTTTCTTCATCATATATCACCGAATGAACCACCGAATGCGGTCTGATAGTCAAATTACCCGTTCGCTCTGCCCAGGGCAAGGTGGAGGAAACCGAACTGAAATATCCTCCAAACGGACAGCCCCTCATGCACATATTTCTGGCCTGACATTGTCCTCGGCCTTGTTGTAGGTGAATTTCCTGAGGATCAGTCAAGTGAGCCCATCGGGCATGAACCAAATGCCGATCGGGATAGTTTTCCCGGATTTTTTGACTGATATATTCCTCCGCACAATTGAACGGAAAAGGCTTCATGAATTCCCCATCAGGCATGGCTTCAATTCCATCTTTGGAACCGCAGACACCGATAAATTTTTCTACATGGGAATACCAAGGAGCTACTTCTTCATACCCAATCGGCCAGTTCATTCCATAGCCCTGCACTTCCGGAGCTTTGAATTCATGCGCACTCCAGCGCTGTGTAGCCCGTCCCCAAGTCAACGATTTCCCACCGACTTGATAGCCTCTGATCCAGTCAAAAGGCTTTTCCTGCACATAAGGATGATCTTTGTCCTGAATAAAAAAATGCTTGGTCTCCTCTCCAAACCCCGCGGCCTTACTGATCAACGGATTTTCCTTTAAATATTCCTGAGTCACCCTTCCCCGGTGCGGCACTTCCCATGGTTTCAAATGGGCTGTAGGATAGTCTTGGTTGTGGACCACGGATCTGCCCCGCTCCAAAACCAGCGTTTTAAGGCCTTTCTCACAAAGTTCTTTGGCGGCCCAGCCTCCGGAGATTCCTGAA
This sequence comes from Algoriphagus aquatilis, assembly GCF_042657405.1. NCBI lineage: Bacteria > Pseudomonadati > Bacteroidota > Cytophagia > Cytophagales > Cyclobacteriaceae > Algoriphagus > Algoriphagus aquatilis. Next base: position 61,111 of record NZ_JBHSKS010000017.1, on the reverse strand, counting down.
CCGATCACGATGGCATCGAAGGTGGTTTGCATAAAATTGAAGAGGAGAAATTAAGCGAATAGGGATTGGAATTCGATATTCTAAAAATTCTTAAAATTTTCTATCTCTTTGTGCATAGAATTTAAAATCTTCATTTACTTTGCGACACAAAGTACTTTTGAAATGAAAAAACCTGAGCAAGAGTTAGCCGAAATTAAGTCCATGATGGAGCGAAGCACACGCTTCCTGTCACTTAGTGGACTGGCAGGTGTATTGGCAGGGATCTATGCCTTCATCGGTGCAGGTATCGCGTGGTACTGGATCTATTTTCCAAGCACTTCATACGGTACAGGTACTGAACCGATGAGTACCCAGGATCTTCGAATCAGCCTTCTTGGTGTAGCGATGACCGTTTTGGTGTTGGCAATTGGATCGGCTTACCTACTAAGTCAAAGCAAAAGCCAAAAGAAATCAGAGCAGTTTTGGACGCCCGCAAGCAAACGATTCCTCTTCGCGTTGTTTATCCCTGTCGTATCAGGAGGCTTGTTTTCCTTCGCCTTAATTCATGAAAATGCCTATCAGCTAATCGCTCCAGCTACCTTGATTTTCTATGGATTGGGATTGATCAATGCGTCTCATTTCACCTTGGGAGAGATCAAAAATCTAGGGATCGGGCAGTTAGTTTTGGGAGTCATTGCCGCGTTCTTTCCTCAATTTGGGCTTCTTTGCTGGGCCTTAGGCTTTGGAATTTTGCATGTGATCTACGGATCCATGATGTATTACAGATACGATAGATAAGGTGGAGGGAATCTACGATAAGGCTTTCGAAAATGTGGTCAGGCTCCGCATCATGTCCATCCTCATGGTCAATGATCGGTTTGACTTCAATTCCTTCAAAGAACTCTTGGATGTCACTGACGGCAACCTTGCCTCGCACCTGCGCTACTTGGAAAACGCCGAATACATTCAGGTGGAGAAATCTTTCACAGGACGAAAGCCTTTGACCAACTATTCCTCCACCATAGCAGGCAAAAAAGCCTTTCAAGATCACTTGAACTTTCTCGAAAATTTGATCAAGCAAAACAAACCCTAAAAAAATTTACTCATTCACTTTGAATTACAAAGTACTTTCAAATAAACAAAACCATGAATCACTCTGAAAAATCCTCAAAATTTCAGCTGAAAGACCTCCTACTTCCGGCTATTCTCGGCGGGAGCATTCCGTTTGCCTTACTTTCCTTTATCATTCTTACCAAAGAAGATGTCTTCGAATCTTGGATGTATTTCCCACTTCTGATCATTCCGTCAGGAGGAGCTGCAGGCGGAGCATTCTTTTACCTGATGGGATTCCATTGGTTTCCCAAAGGAAATCAAAAACTGATCGCCGTAATCTTCAGCACCTTGCTCTACTTCGTTGCCTTGTGGATGAGTTCGGTGATGGCATTTGCAATAACCGGTCACTGGAACTAAATCTGAAACTCACTTCAAATCCCATTTTCTATGAAAGATCAAATCCTATCCCATCTCGAGCAGCCGGTCGAGTTGGAAAAACTTTACCGGAAAAACAAGTCCGAATTCAAAGCAAGCTTCCATGCGGTGTATGCCCAAATCCAAGGAAAAGGAAGTGCTGATTTTTGGTATGCTCGACTGAATTACGAATCTGAATCCGTCCAATGGGGGAAGGCCTCCGATTGGAAGTTTATTGTAATCTCCGCGGTCTTGGCTTGGTTTTTAGCCAAAATCCCGTCCTTTTTTAGCTTGGACGAGGAATTCTTTTATCCCCGAAACCTGGGGTTTCTGGTTTTCCCTTTTGTGGGAGCCTATTTTATCCGAAGTAAAAACCTTGCCCTCAAAGACCTTGGGCTTCCGATTGGAATCGCACTGATCTCTTTGCTTTATATTAATCTCCTGCCCAATGCCAATACAAGCGACACTTTGGTCCTGGCTTGCATCCATTTACCGCTCTTGCTTTGGGGAATGCTAGGATTTATTTTCTCTGATGCAAGCTTGAAAAATCTATCCAAAAGATTAGCCTATCTCGAATTCAATGCTGATGCTATCCTCATGGGAGGCATTTTGGGATTATCAGGGTTACTGCTTTCCGGATTGACAGTAGGTCTTTTTGGCTTGATCGGTTTGAAGATCGAGGAGTTTTACTTTCAAAATATCGGCGTGTTTGGCTTGGTGGCCGCTCCATTGATTGCCACCCACCTGACCCAGACCAATCCCCAGTTGGTCAATAAAATTCCTCCTATCATTGCCAAAATCTTTAGCCCTTTGGTCTTGATCATGCTTATCGTGTATTTGGGAGCCATCCTACTAGGGGGCAAAGACCCTTACAACGACCGTGAATTTTTATTGATTTTCAACCTTCTCCTCATCGGTGTGATGGCCTTGATTTTCTTTTCTGTGACAGAGGCTTCCAAGGAACAAACTTCTAAAGCCACCAAATGGATATTGACTTTACTTTCAGGAGTTACCATTCTGGTGAATCTGGTTGCTTTATCAGCCATCGGATTTCGGATTTCAGAATGGGGAATTACCCCAAACCGACTGGCAGTACTTGGTGTAAATCTTTTGATGCTGGTTCATCTGGTGATGGTTGCCTTTAGGTTATTCAAAACCATTTACAGCCAAAAATCTTTTGCGGATGTCGCTTTGGTAGTGGTACGCTATTTACCGATCTACCTGATTTGGAGCTTGATCGTAGTGTTTCTTTTTCCTTTGATCTTTGGATTTGCTTAAAATGGTCAACCCAACCTATTTTCTCCTAATTGAGACAATAATTAATAGAAGCATCCTTCTTTTTGAGGAAATCGGTATCTTTCAAGATCAAAATCTTACCCACTTATGAAAAAAATCAATCTCAGCCTTACCCTATTATTGGCTTTGATCCTTGGCTTCACGTCATGTGGCCCAAAATCAGAGGAAGTAACCGAAACGGAAGTCGCTCCCGCCCGATTGGGTGGCCTTGCCTTATACACCGTGCGAGATTCCATGGCAGTCAATCCGAAAGCTACCCTTCAAAAAGTTGCTGACGCAGGCTATGCCTATGTGGAAGCTGCGAACTACGAAGACGGCAAGTTTTACGGCATGGCTCCTACTGAGTTTAAAGCCTATTTGGATTCTCTCGGACTGACTGCCATCAGTGCGCATATGGGTATGGTGACAATGGAAAATGCAGATCAACTCATCGCTGATGTGAAGGCTGCAGGCATCTCTTACTTTGTGATCCCAGTACCTCCAATGGGCATGTTTACCTTTGATCCGGCTACACGCACCTTGGGGATGAAAGGCACCGCTGACGAACTTGTAACTATCATGAATACGTTGGGAGAAAAATGCTTCAATGCGGGCATCAAGCTCCTTTACCACAACCATGACTTTGAATTTAAGCCGATGGCCGATGGTACAGTGATCGAAGAAATCCTTCTTGAAAAGTGCAATCCGGAATGGGTCAACTTTCAAATGGATCTCTACTGGGTGACCAAAGCGGAAGCAAGTCCACTTGCATACTTTGAAAAATACCCGGGTCGATTCAAAGCTTGGCACGTGAAAGACATGGACTCCGTGGGCAACTTTGCTCCGGTAGGAACAGGCAAGATCGATTTTGCTAAAATCCTGGCCGCCAAAGCACAATCGGGCATGGAACTCTACCTCGTCGAGCAGGACAACACTTTTGGACTTGATCCGATGGAAGCCATCAAAATCAGCCACGAAGGTTTGAAGAAGTTTGGATTTGAGTAAAATCTAAAAGACTATTTTGAATATCCGCAATCTTACCACTAGCCAAGTCATCGGTTCTAAAGATCGCGGATATTCTTCGACTGACCACGGAAGATAGTCCACCGCACATCTAACAGGACTTCAAACCTTGTCTTATTTGGTCAATGGTAGAAAAGCGGATAATCAGAAAGACTATAAACACGAAAGCCGGCAACCCAATTGCCGGCTTTCCTTATTACTACGCTCTCCAATTTGAAAGTGATAGGCTCGCAAATCGATTGTCATTCCTTTTTTTGAGACTTGCTATTCAACACCTCCCGTTCCATCAAATCTATAGGAATATCCATCAGTTCAAACGTTCGGCTGGTGTCAACATAATTGTAATGCCACCACTCTACAGGATCCACAGAAAACCCATGCTTTTTCATCACTGATTTGAGAAGTTCCCTATTTCTGATCACCTCCTCAGGCAGTTTTTTAAACTCGGGATGAGCGGCATACACCAAGGCATCAAATGGGGTGGGCATTCTGAGTTCCCCTCCTGTTTTCAACTCCACCAAGGTAAGATCCAAAGCGATGCCCCGGTTGTGCTTACTTCCCTGCCACGGAAGCCCCATATAAACTGTATCTGGCAACATTTCATACATCTGAACGGTAATCGAATAGGGTCGGTATCCGTCATAAATCTTCAATCCGACTCCATTTTCATTGAATTCCTTTTGCGCATTGGCAAGTGCTTTAGCAGCCGGCAATCTTGTCAACGCAATAGGCCTGGGATACAGCTGAGTATAAAACACATTTTCTTTGCCCGCATACTTGATGTCCAATAGGACATCTGGAACAAAATCAGCTATCAGGACCATCCTTTTGTTGCTATCTAGGGCTACGGACTTCCGATAATCTTCTATGGATTGCTGTAAGGGCAATCCATACGGATTGGAAGTTTGAGCGAATGCTTTTCCTGATGAAAGTAAAATCAAAAGGAAACTCAGGACTCGGATCATATCGTTTTCAGGTACAGTTTTTCCAGTTCGTTGGCCGAAAGGTCGGTTGCAGACAATTGACTGACCAATTGACCTTCCTTCATAATCCCAACTCGGTGAGCTACTTCTCTGGCTCTAAAAATATCATGTGTGGCCATCAGAATAGCAGTTCCTTCTGTTGAAAGCTCTTTTAAGAGCTCCGAAAACTCATTGGAAGCTTTGGGATCGAGCCCGCTCGTGGGTTCATCGAGGAAGAGTGCTTTGGCTTGTTTAGCCAAAGCAATGGCTATCCCAACTTTTTGTCTCATTCCTTTTGAATAACTCCCAACTCGCTGAGCATGTGCTGCCTCTTGCAGTCCGGATTTCAAGAGAAGTGCCCTCAGTTCATCCTCAGGGTATTTCCATCCTGCCAAAGACGAGAAGAAGGCCAGGTTTTCAACGCCTGTGAGATGGGGATACAACATGACCGTCTCTGGAATGTAAGCAAGTGCTTTTTTTGATTCATGAGGATGGCTGTTGACAGAGATCCCATCGATCAAAGCATCTCCGGAAGTAGGTGACACAAATCCCAAAAAACAGTTGATTGTAGTTGTTTTTCCAGCTCCATTTTGTCCCAACAGGGCAAATACCTCCCCTTTTCCAATATGGATATTGAGGTTATTCAGGGCTAAATTATCTCCGTAAGACTTGGTGAGTTTTTTTGCTTCTATCATGATGATTTTTTTTGATATGAAAGGAGGCCTGATTTCCTAAAATTGGAGGTCGCCCAAAGTAGTAAAACCAAATAAGTACATGCAAAAGGGGCTAGGATTTGAATCCAATTGATACTTGGAGCATCCCTGAATTTTTCCAATTCAAACCTGCCCCAATTTTCTTCCAGCACAGGAGAATTGGAGAAAATCTTAGGAAAGAAATAGCCTTTCAATTTCTCATGAAATCCTTCCAATGCTGCGAGATAATGCAAGTAATTACCCAAGTCCGAAAGGCTAAGGGAATTCATGGAAAGCTGGGTATGCACAGATGGGATCATCCAACCGAGCTGTTTAGCAAGCTCTTGTCTTTTGGAAAGTTTACTTTTGAGGTTCTCCACCTCACTTTTCGCTTCCTCATCTCCCGCCTGCTGCATGGCAAAGTACCAGAGCCAACTAAAATCTGCCTCTTTGGGATGCACAAATGTCTGGTACTCGGGGTACTTGGCATAAAATTTTTCCAGCGTAGGTTCTTTTGGCTTGTCCCATTGTGTATGGTAACCTTCACGGTTTTGAATCACCGTAGTCATGGCCTCGGGTACGGGAAAAAGCCAACGCTGGAGGATATTGATTCCGGCCGGCAGCAATAAGTTAAGCAACACCCAAAGGCTGAGTAGCACTTGTGCATTTTGGCTTGAATTCAACTGAAAACTTACAACCAACCAAGTAAGTGCAAACCAAAACAGAACATACAGCACCGAGACCACCCCAAAGACCAAGAAAGGCAGGTCTACGGGTATATCCAGATAAATCTTCCCTACCCCCAAAAGAATAAACAAAACCAGCAGGATACTTCCCAGTCGGATGCCTAATTTTTGCCTTAAAAAGTGGATAGGTGAAGAGGCTTGGCTTCGGATAAGGCTCCAGGTTCCTCCTTCCTTTTCCTCAGAAATGAGATTAAACCCAAAGGCAACGATCACCAGTGGAAAGAGGTAAATCAACACGAAGCTAAAATCCATATTTCCCAATAGCTGAAACAAAGGATTCATCAAATCCGTCGCATAACGCTGCTCTTCCAAATTTCGGACTGTCAGGCTTTGTAACGAAGGATAGACATCCCGCTGTCCGATAGAAAGACCTGCAAGTCTCGGAGCTTCATTTTCCAATCCAAACTTGAGGTAATACATCAAATCACCCATTCCACTGGAGAAATAAGAGACATTTCTCTGGATGTTTTCCTGCTGATGAATGGCGGTTTTTTCAGAAACTTGGGCTGTTCGATTCAAAAATCTAGCTCCGATCTCCAGACTGATTAACCCTGAGATCAGCAGTAGGATCAAGCCAATAGGATGGATTTTTGATCTGATGAAATTTTTCAAAAGGTACCTGATCATTTCAAAAAACGTTGATTCGATTGGATAAATAGGAAATAAAGACGGCCAGCAAAGCCATCCAAAGCACCAGCACTAGCAATGTGTCAAGTTGATTGGCACTGACTTCATCGGCTGAAAGAAACCGGGGATGAAAATCAGGAAACTGCTCCCAATAGTCACTGCTCAACCTGGCCGCCGGATCTGAGGAATTATTAACCCGGTTGCTGATGAGCTCGATCTGTAGTTCATTCATGGTTTGAGCCAACTGATACCTGTACGCCTCTGCTTGATCCTGAAAACTCAAATACATTTCGTAATCGGTGCCTGAAAACCCCATGGATAGCTTTTTGATCGCCAAAAAAGGATCTAACCAAGAAGCAAGCCCTATGACTTGGTGTTGGCTTTTATACTGATCAACCAGATTTTTTTGATGATTTAAAAAGGTCTGGGTACTTAGCCTTTCTCCCTCTCTCATCACGTACCCACTGTAATTGAAAGGCAATTGCTTGGTAGAATCGACCCCATAGGCTCTCAGGAGGGAATCTTTCAGAGCGGCATAATGCGGATCATTGGGATTATGACTGTCTCCTTGTCGGATCAACTCTTCTTCCACTGCTGTATCAAACTCGATTTTGGAAGGTGTCGGATAGACAGCCTGACCTACTACCTGGGCAACCTTGGGGATGATTAAGGTGAACATGAGCCAACATCCAATGAGTGAAATCAGGGAAGCTTTTGAAGATTGGCTCTTGGAAGATACCCCTGCCGCGATTAGGCAGAGAATCAGAAAATAGATCAGATACCCAAAAATCAACACAAAATACTGCAAAAAAGACTGCCCGATCAGTTCGGTCTCAGGATGAAAAAAAAGCAAAGCAAAACCCAAAAGTACCGGAATTCCAATCAGAGAAAGACTGACTAGAAACAGCCCCAATACCCTTCCCCAAACCAGTTCCAAACCCGTAACGCCCTGGGTAAATAGGATTTTCAAGGTACCCTGTTCCCGATCTCTCGAAATCAGATCATATCCCCAAAAAAAGATCAACAAAGGGACAAGCACCTGCAATACCATCCCTGCAGAAAGCTCTCCAAACCTCAACAGCCCATTGGAAAGGTTGGCTTCTGAAAAATTTACCGTATTCTGCTTGTGGGCCTCCAGAAAGATGACATTGCCCAAATAACTATCCAGCCCATAATCGAAGAAGGCAAGGGGAAATTTTTCACGAAACACTAGGTACCCATAATGAGCCATCCGGTGGGGATGCTTATCGGGACTGTTTTCCCATTGTTCACGTACCTCACTTCCCAATGCATGGGTTTGATCGAAATGCTCCGTGAGATTAAAAAACCCCACCAAAAGAACCGTAATCAACAAAACATTGGTTGCCAAGATCAATACCTTGGCACTGGGCTGTGCCAAAGTATTTTTCAAGACCTGTGCGGCAAGTAGGACTATTTTCTCTCTTCTGCTCATGCCTACCTCAGAATTTATATGTCGCAGTTAACATGAAGTTTCGCGGCGCACCAGGGAACAAACGAGTGAAGTTTTGAGCTCCAAGCCAGTAGGTTTTATTGGCCAGATTATTCACGTTAAGCGCCAATTGCAGATTGCTTTTAGTTGGGGCATAATACACTGCCGCATCTACTAACACGAAACCAGGAACTTCAAAATCACGAGTAAACCATGGAATCCGGCTCCTTTGTGCCTGAACACCAAGTCCGACACCTAGATTTCTCAGCTTGGACACTTCCCCAAAATTGTATCTCGTCCAAACATTCCCGCTGTTTCTTGGTGTGTTTTCTTTTCGCTGACCTATCAGGTCTTCGTTAAAATCAGAGACGATCTTCGCGTCTATGAAGCTATAGGATGCTGTAATCTGCCAGTTTGGTAGTAAATAACCCGTTGCATCCACCTCAAATCCGCGACTTCGGTCAGCACCTCGCTGAACCAATGAATCCGGGAAAGCAGGTAGGTTGGCATTCATCAGAATGTTTTCCTGATTGATTTCATAGATAGCGGAGTTGATCAAAATTTTACCTTCAAACAATTCAGCTTTCATCCCGACCTCCTTCAGATCGCTGATCAACGGCTTGAATCGGGCGGCCGATTCAGCTGCCCAGAAGAAGGCTCCCGTGCTTGGCATCAAGGTCACGGTGTTGGACTGTGGCTGCATTCCTTCAAGGTAAGTAGCATACACATTGACTGATTTACTCACCTCATAGGTCAGACCCAGTCTCGGCAGAAGGACCACATTGGTAAATGATTTCTCATTTGGCGTATCATAGTTGGTGATATCCTCAAACCATTCATTTCTTAAGCTGACCAAGGCAGAAAACTTTCCCCACTTAAGCTGCTCCTGAAGGTAAATCGCGGAAGAAGTGGTCAAAGCCGAGGGAACAGCAACTCTGGAGTTGAATCGGTAATCCTGGATGGTAGGCAAAGTAGTGCTTGGATTCGTCAGATTGAAGTAATTGACATTTGGCCGAGGGAGTACTTTACCATCGATGGTGATGGTCTGAAAATTAGCCGCGTTGGCTGGATTGAAGGTATTGGACACGCTTCCATCGCGCAGGAGAAAACCTCTGGCTGCATTTTGTCCTCCACCCTTCAGCTTGTTCCAAGAGTGCAAGTCATAGCCGACCACCAGTTTGTGAGAAGTCTCTCCCAAGTCAAAATTGAAGTTGAAGTACGCATTTAGGTTGTCAATGTTCCAAAGCTGCTGTCTTTGGACAAACTGCATCATCACCAAGCTATTGACCGGCTGACCGGTAATATCCCTTGCAAAAGCGTTGGTCGTACGATGCTCCTGCAGATCTTCCTGCCAGGTTTGCTTCATGTACACCGCATTAAAGCTGACTTTCTGCGAGAATTTATGATTGAGATTGGCAGTCCAGATCAGTTCATTGGACTTGAAAAAATCATTTGCCGCTACAAGATTCAAGCTGATTGGGGTGCTGTTGAGGTTGGTTTGTCCCGGCACAGCCCCAAAAATGGGCTGTCCTCTATCCAGGTTGCCATTCATTGAACTGTAAATCAATTCGGTATTGATCGAAGTTTTGTCTGTTGGCAGGTAGGTAAACGAAGGGGCGACCAACACCGAATTATTCCTCACATAATCTCTGAAAGAACCCGCCTCTTGGTAAGCAGCATTCAATCGGTAAAGAAGGGTTTTGGAGGAATTAAGCGGACCTGTAAAATCAAGCGTACCTCTCATCGTACGGAAACTACCTGCACTGAGGCTGATTTCTTTGCGATCTTCCGAAAGCGGCTTTTTGGTCACCATATTGATGCTTCCTCCCGGATCTGTACTGGCAAAAGTGACCGATGCCGGGCCTTTTAATACCTCCACTCGCTCTATGTGAGTCGTCAAGGGCTGAAGAAAATAAAACTGACGAGTTCGTAACCCATTGATGATTTGTCCTTCTTCATTTTGGCTGATACCTCGGATGGCATATTGGTTGTAAAAACTGGAAGGAGTCACGCCACTGACGATTTTTACCGCATCGGCCAGTTGGAATGCCTGCCTGTCACGGATCAATTCCTTGGTAACTGTCCCCATAGATTGAGGAAGTTCCTTATTTGGAATAGCAATTTTGGTTGCTGAAAAACTGTACTCACTGGTGTAATCTTGTCTGGCACGACCGACTACTTCGACTTCTTGGAGGTTGAGCGCAGAAGAAGTCAGTAGAATATTCAGTGGCTTCTCCAATGTACCGACATTTACTTCTTGCTCATACGTCTGGTAGCTCATAGATGAAATCACCAGCTTGTACCTTTCAGAAAGAAGATTTGAAAAGGTAAACTTCCCATCTAAATCCGTGATTTCGATCCGCGATTCGGCATCTGAAACCAGCCGAACATTCATGTTGATGACAGGGAGACCTTTGGAGTCTTTGAGGTAACCTGAAAATTGATTTTGCCCAAAAACATTTCCTGTGAAACAGAGAATAAACATCAAGAAAATCAGATTCTTATAATAGGAAAGATTGAAAAATAATCGGATTGTTTTCATAGAGTGGTTGGATTGTTTGGTGGGATTACTGGAAAACAGATTTTTGACCTTGGCTAAGAAATGGAATAAATAAACCGCCATTTTTTCATTTATTTATGCAACATACTTGCGCAATTTTGTTGCAAGAATATCAAAAAATTAATACTGAAACAATGTTGCATAAAAACTTATTAAAAAAACAAAGGGGTCACAGCCGAGGAAATAAATCCCACAATATTTGAGAGACAAATCCCCTGTTTAAATTCTTATCCTAAGCCCATTCTTGCCATCGTGAAGACCACTAAGCAGGCAGGAAACAAGTAATTGGAACACGATTCAAGGCTTTGAACTCATTTTTTCCATCCAGTGCTTTTCCAAGGACCCTAAAAAACCGCAATTCGTCCAAATACTTCAAAAGAAGCCCCTATCTTTAGCCACCTAATTTTGAAACAACTATCAGCTATCCTTTCCTTAATTCATGGAAGAAATTATTAACTCACTCAACGGGCTCATTTGGAGCAATGCGTTGATTTTGCTCTGCCTAGGAGCAGGAATTTACTTTTCATTTGTTACCAAATTTGTCCAAGTCCGATACTTCGGAGATATGGTCAAGCTTCTCTTCAAAGGCAAATCATCCGAGCAAGGCGTATCTTCTTTTCAGGCTTTTGCCTTGGCACTTTCGGGACGAATTGGCACGGGAAATATTGCCGGAGTAGCTACAGCTATTGCCATGGGAGGCCCCGGATCAGTTTTTTGGATGTGGGCGATTGCGTTTCTTGGTTCTGCCTCAGCTTACATCGAGGCCACCTTGGGACAGATCTACAAGGAAGTAAAAGATGGCCAATACCGAGGTGGGCCTGCTTTTTACATTGAAAAAGGACTGGGGATCAAATGGTATGCTTCCCTTTTTGCAGTAGTAACGATCTTGAGTATGGCGGTTTTACTACCCGGCGTACAGAGCAATAGCATCGCTTTGAGTATGAAAAGCGCGTTTCAAGTGCCAGTGGAGGTCACTGGAGGGGTGGTCATCGTATTCCTGGCGATGATCATTTTTGGAGGGGTCAAGCGCATCGGTAAAGTGGCGGAGTTTGTAGTTCCATTCATGGCACTCGGCTATATTCTCTTGGCACAGATCATCATGATTTTGAATTATGAAAAAATCCCAGAGGTAATTTCTCTGATCGTCACTTCAGCCTTCAATTTGGAAGCTGCTTATTCCGGAGTCTTTGGTTTGGCTATTTCTTGGGGAATCAAAAGAGGAATCTACTCCAATGAAGCAGGTCAGGGTACCGCACCGCATGCAGCAGCAGCAGCTGAGGTAAGTCATCCCGCCAAGCAAGGATTGGTACAGGCTTTTTCCGTTTACATCGACACCTTATTTGTCTGCACAGCCACTGCATTTATGATTCTTTTTACAGGACAATACAACGTGGTCAATCCCGAAGGTGGATTTATTGTGGAAAATATTCCTGGTGTGAGCATCGGCCCTGAGTTCACCCAAATGGCTATTTCTACCCATTTCCCTTCGATCGGTGCTGGATTTGTGGCTTTTGCCTTGATGTTTTTTGCCTTTACTACGATCATGGCATACTACTATATCGCAGAGACCAACTTAAGCTTTCTCCAAAAATCAGGAACAAGAAAATGGAGTGTGTATTTGCTGAGGTTTTTGATTTTGGGTGCGACATTTTATGGGTCTAGCCGCACCGCCGAGCTCGCTTGGACACTAGGTGATATTGGCGTTGGCTTGATGGCTTGGCTCAATGTGATAGCGATTCTATTGCTCCGTAAGCCGGCCTTAAAAGCACTCAAAGATTACCAAGCACAAAAGAAAGCCGGGAAAGATCCAGTTTATGACTACAAAGACATTTAAATAAAAAGTATCCATTGGACTGAAGGCGGGATTTTTTCCCGCTTTTTTTATTTCTGAAGGACTAACTTCCTTTTTTAAAGACATTCAATTCAGTAAAGGACAGCGCATTGAAGTCAAATTCTTAACTTTTGACAAAACCACTTGCTCCATGGCTCTGTATCTCCTAGCGCTTTTGATGAATGCTTTTTCATTTTCACCCCAAGAAAAAGACCCTCCTTCCAGGCCAAACATTGTCCTGATTTTTGCCGATGACCTAGGCTGGTCCGATATCGGTGCGTATGGAAGTGAAGTGGAAACACCTAACCTCGATTGGTTGGCCACAAACGGAGTTCGATTTACCCAGATGTACAATACCTCCAAATGCAATCCTTCCCGAGCAGCCCTGATGACAGGGCTCTATGCCCAGCAGGTGGGCTACGAAGCCACGTATCAGCAACCTCTGAAAAATGCCGCTACCCTGGGCGAAGTATTGAAATCGGCAGGTTATCGCACCCTTTGGGCAGGAAAGCACCACGGTGCCGATCATCCTATGGATCGTGGCTTTGACCGTTACTACGGTCTTATGGAAGGAGCTTCCAATCACTTCAATCCAGGCCCGAAACGGGAAAACGAACCTCAGCCTGCCCAAAAACGACCAGACAGGCCCTTCTACGATGACCGAACTCTAATGCAGCCCTATAGTCCACCCTCAGATTATTACTCCACAGACTATTTTACCAAGTATGCACTGAAGTGGCTAGACGAGTATCAGGAGGAAAAAAATCCCTTTTTCCTATACCTGGCCTACACCGCTCCCCACGACCCCTTGATGGCTTGGCCGGAAGACATCGCCAAATACAAAGGCAAGTATTCCGAAGGCTATGAAGTCATCCGACAGCGTCGATTTGAGAAACAAAAATCGCTAAAGTTGATCCCTGAAAATGCTATCCTAACCAAACCTACCCACGTTCCTTGGGTCTCTCTTTCGGATTCTCTAAAGAAAATCGAAGCTCAAAAAATGGAAGTCTATGCCGCCATGATCGATCGGATGGATCAAAAAATAGGAGAAATTATTCAAAAGCTTCGAGAGCAAGGAAAATTAGAACAAACGGTTTTCATCTTTTTGGCGGACAATGGTGCCTCGGGAGAAGTGGTTACCCTGCCGGGAAATGGAAAAATAGGTTCTGTAGGCCAATGGACTTCCCTTGGGGAAGACTGGGCCAATGTGGGGAACACCCCTCTCCGATTTTTTAAAAATTACTCCTATGAAGGAGGCATCAAAACCCCCTTGATTATCTCCTGGCCTTCCGGATTAGGCCATCGAAATGAGATTAATCCTTTCCCAGCTCACCTCATTGATATCATGCCAACCCTAGCCGAACTAGCAGGGGCAACCTATCCGAAAATGGTAAAGGGCAAAGCTGTTTTACCCGCAGCTGGAGAAAGTTTGTTACCTGCCCTGAGAATGGAAAAAACTGCACGACAGCAGCCAATTTTCTGGGAATGGTCAGTCGGAAGAGCTATTAGGAAAGGGGATTGGAAACTGGTCGCTCATGGTAAAAACAGTCCTTGGGAGCTCTATGACCTAGCCTCTGATCCCTTTGAAACAGAAAACTTGGCGGAGAAATTACCTCAACTGGTGACTGAAATGGACAAGTTATTCCAAGCTTGGAAAAATCAAGTAAGCACAAATTAACCTCTTGCCAACTCTACCGAATGAAAGAAAATACCACCCTTTGGATCGTGATCGCCAACATCGCACTTCACTTTGTGATTGGCGTGGGCTTACTTATTTATAAAATCTTGGGAGCAAAACCACCTGAAAAGCCTGAACAGCGGGAAGAATCAACCCCTTCGTGAAGTTTGTGTAAACTTATCTCCTTCTGCAAAAAAGCCTGAATCACTTTCCTTAATTTGGACCAGTTTTACCTTTTCCAGTCAACCCAAAAATGAAAAACATCACCCTCCTTCTAGCCATGGTACTTGTCACTTCCTTGTCTTTTGCCCAAAGCAGCTTTCATGTGAATAAAGTGATTGCGCATCGGGGCGCTTGGAAAGCCCAAGGCCATCCTCAAAATTCCTTGGCTTCCCTTCGCGAAGCTATCCGACTTCAATGCGAAGGTTCGGAGTTTGATGTGTGGATGACCGCTGATGAGGTTTTGGTAGTGAATCACGATCATGATTTTCAGGGAATAGACATCGAAACCTCCACTTATGAGCAGCTTTTAACCAAGAAACTTCCCAACGGGGAAAAGATTCCTACCCTAGAAGAATACCTCACCGAAGGCATGAAGCAGACAGGAACCAAACTCATTTTGGAATTCAAACCTTCCCGAATCAGTGTAGCTCGCAGCGAGCGAGTGGGAGAATTGTCAGTAAAAACCGTTCAAAAACTTGGCGCAGAAAAATGGGTGGATTACATCACCTTCAGCTATGAGGGCGGCAAAAAAGCCATTGAAACTGATCCTAAAGCAAATGTGGCTTACCTGAATGGGGACAAGTCTCCTGCTGAACTTAAGGAGGCCGGCTTCTTTGGATTTGACTATAATATCAGAGTACTCAAAAACAAACCCCAATGGATTAAGGAAGCATATGCATTGGGTCTGACCACCAATGCATGGACAGTCAATCTGCTAGAAGACATGGCATGGTTGCTAGAGCAAAAAGTCAACTTCATCACCACTGACGAACCAGAGCTACTATTCATTGTCATCAAAGACACACAATAAGCAAAAAGCCCCGATCGACTGGTCGGGGCTTTTTGATTTTTATTTGGCTGGAAGGATTTGAGAAGCAACCTCCCCAAATCCCACCCGGATTCCTTCTTTTTCAGCGTATCCTTTCATGATGACCGTATCGCCATCTTCAATAAATCGGCGTTCATCCCCATCTTCCAACTTGACTGGCCTGGTGCCTTTCCAACTAAGTTCGAGCATGGATCCAAAGGAATCTTCCGTGGAACCGGAAATAGTACCCGAAGCCATCATATCGCCGACATTGATATTGCAACCGTTGACGGTGTGATGCGCCAACTGTTGGGCGATGTTCCAATACATGTATTTGAAATTGGAGGTGCAGACCTTGGATGCTTTTTTGCCCTCAGGCTGAATCATCACTTCCAATTGAATGTCAAAACTGTGATCCTTTTTCACCTTTAGGTAGTCCAATACCTCGGGTTCTTGCACAGGCCCCGCTAAACGGAAAGGCTCCAAGGCCTCCAGTGTTACCACCCAAGGGGAAATAGACGAACCAAAGTTTTTCCCCAAAAAGGGACCCAAAGGCACATATTCCCAAGCTTGAATATCACGGGCAGACCAGTCATTAAACAAGACAAAACCAAAAATATATTCCTCAGCCTCCTCTACTTCTACACTATCACCTAGTTTGGTTGACTTACCTGTGATGAAGGCAAGTTCCAATTCAAAATCTAATCTTCGGCTGGGTCCAAAAGCAGGCTTCTCCATATCTGGATCTTTAAACTGTCCTTTTGGACGATGGATCGGCGTACCCGAAACCACAATCGAGGAGGCTCGTCCATGGTAACCTACCGGCAGATGTCTCCAGTTTGGCAGCAATGCGTTTTCAGGATCACGAAACATCTTTCCGACATTGGTCGCATGCTCGATGCTGGAGTAAAAGTCGGTGTAATCCCCAATTTTCACCGGCATGAGCATTTCCGCCTCCTTGCGATTGACCATGATTTTGCCTCGGGCAGAGTGATCTCGCAATTCTCCATTTTCCGCCAACAGCAATTGCTGAACCCGTTCGCGGATTTTCTTGGTTTGTACCTTCCCTAGAGAAATCAAATCATTCAATGATTCCTTCAGGAATATCCCTTCAGGTAAGAAGAGCGACGAGAAAAAACCCTCTTGATCGAGGACACTGAGATCGACGATTTTATCCCCTATAGCAATCCCGATTCTGGGACTCAGCTTTTTGTTTTTAAATACTCCGAAAGGAAGGTTGTAAATCGAGAAATCGGAATTTTTTGGTATTTCTACCCAGGTACTCAGAATAGGGGTCGAACTGTCGCTCATGTTCAAAAATTGTTGAGGCGGCAAAGTTAGCCTTATCCCATGAAATGAAAAATCTTTCCCATGAGCTTAAGCGCTTCAAAACCTGGAATCACTGGTCTCCAACCTTTTATAAAAATTTAGCTCCCATATCTTTTTTGCATTGTAATTTGACGGAGTAAATCCCAAGTCAATGAGATCAATCCTACGAATTTTAGCATTTATTATCTTTTTGGGCTATTCTCCAATTGCCTTTGCACAGGAGAAACCCATCCTCGTCCAGCTGGATGAAATCGCCATCATCGATCAAAAAGTGATGATGCCTATGCGCGACGGCACCCGACTCGCGACCGACATCTACCGCCCGAAAGGGGACGCCAAAGTACCAATCGTCTTCTCCCGTACTCCCTACAACTTCAACACCTACGGAAACGGGGAAATGAATACCCGAACACTCCAATCAGCCCTGGAGTGGGTAAAAAAAGGATACGCTTATGTGGTGCAAAATGAGCGTGGAAGGTTCTTTTCCGAAGGCAACTGGGACATTTTGGGCACACCACTTACCGATGGCTATGACGCCTTTGATTGGATGTCCAAGCAGGCCTGGAGCAATGGCAAAATCGGCTTGCTCGGTTGTTCATCCACAGCAGAGTGGCAGATGGCGGCAGCTTCGCTCAACCATCCTGCATTGGCAGCCTTGGTACCTCAAGCTTATGGAGCTGGTGTGGGAAGAATCGGCGAGTTTTACGAGCAAGGCAACTGGTACCGAGGGGGTGCCGGGCAGATGCTCTTCACGGCTTGGCTTTACAGCACTCAGCATGATCCAATGGCGCCAAGGTTACAGCCCGGAATCGAGCAAAAGGACCTGTTGAGATTGCAGCGCTTTTATGACATGGCGCCTGAATATCCTCGAGTAGACTGGAAAGAAGGACTGGCACATCTTCCGGTGAAGGACATCATCAAAAACGTGAGTGGCCCGATGGGCATCTACGAAGAAATGATCACCCGCAAGCCGAATGACCCGCGCTGGTATCAGGGAGGGCTTTTCCATGACAACATGCCTTTTGATAAGCCTTCCATGTGGTTTGTCTCTTGGTACGACGTGTCTTCTTCACCCAATATCGCCCTCTACAATCACGCCCGCCAAAACGCCATCAGTCAAATGTCTCGCGACAATCAGTACCTGATCATCGCCCCGGTACTTCACTGTTCATTTACCCGAGCAACTGAAAATACGATGGTGGGTGAGCGTAATGTGGGTGATGCCCGATGGAACTATGATGAGGTAATCACAGCCTGGTTTGACCTATGGCTGAAGGGCAAAGACGAAAGCGGCACCATCGCCAAACTTCCAAAAGTGACCTATTACACCATGGGAATGAACAAGTGGCAATCCTCTGATGTGTGGCCTCCCAAAGAAGCGGTGATGACTTCTTTTTACCTGGATTCTCAGGGAAAAGCCAATACCCGAAACGGTGATGGCAAGCTGGTAGCCAAAGCACCCAAAACAGAAGCCAAAGATACCTTCACCTACGATCCCATGAATCCGGTCAATTCCTATGGAGGCAATGTTTGCTGTACCGGAAATGCGGTTCAAGGCGGTGCCATGGATCAGAGTGAAATGGAACTTCGAGACGATATTTTAGTCTATACGTCTGAGCCTTTAGCCGAGGGAGTGGAAGTATCTGGATTCATCGAAAGCTATCTTTACTTGTCATCTGATGTGTTAGACACCGATGTGACCATCAAGGTAATCGATGTCTATCCTGATGGAAAAGCCTACAATCTGGACGAAACGATCCAGCGGGTTCGTTATCGCGAAGGCTACGACAAAGATGTTTTCATGGAAAAAGGCAAGGTCTACGAGATCAAAATGACGCCGATGAGTACATCCAATTACTTCGAAAAAGGGCACCGAATCCGAATTGAGATCAGTTCTTCCAACTTCCCTCGTTTTGACCGAAACATGAATACAGGTGGAAATAACTACGACGAAACCGAAGGAAAAATCGCCACCAACAACATCCACCACGGAGGCAAATTCCAAAGCAGAATTTTGCTTCCGATGATCAAAAAGTAAGAGTCAGTTTTTCATTATGGAAAAAGACCGGCAGCGATGTCGGTCTTTTTTTGCTTACAGTTCAAATGAGGTCCGCACAAAGGCTGTAAGTCGCAAAGATTTCAACCCCCTTTGCGTATCATTCGCCTTAGCGAGAACCAAATCAAGTAATCGTGCACCTTCCAGAAGCTGAATCTTTTCAGGTAGCATCCGTGCTGCTTTCGGAAAAGTAGCATTTCCAAAAGGACTTTTCTCGCCGCAAATCGTTTTAGGATTCGGTTTTTTTCTATGTTTTCTATGTGCCTATTGTGGTTTTTAAAATTCATTTTCGGGTGGGAAAAGGCAGTCTGAAGCCTGCATACAGGAAAGCACAAGTCAATAGACTTGCGCTAGTCGGTGGATAGTCGGTGCTAAAAAACCCCGAACACCGAATAATGAATATAGAATAGGGAAGTGTGATCTTCGGAAATGCTGCATAGCAGCCTTCCTTAATTTTCTTAAGGCCTTAATGGTTAAAAACCTTTTTATTTTCCCATTTTGATTCATACAAGGCCTTTTGGGCTTTTTCCCCTATTTTTGCCCCTTCGAAAAAACACACCAAGTATGTCTATTGCCAGCAAATACGAACCGGCAGCCGCCGAGGCCAAATGGTACGCCTACTGGATGGAGCACAAGCTCTTTTCCTCCCAAATCGACCACAGCAAGGAACCGTACACCATCGTCATTCCTCCGCCTAACGTCACTGGCGTGCTCCACATGGGCCACATGCTGAACAATACCATCCAAGACGTACTCATCCGTCGTGCCCGAATGCAAGGCAAAAACGCCTGCTGGGTACCCGGAACCGACCACGCTTCCATCGCTACGGAGACCAAAGTAGTTCAGCTCCTCAAAGAAAGAGGAATCGACAAAAAGGATATTTCCCGTGAAGAATTCCTAACCCATGCCTGGGAATGGAAAGAAAAATACGGAGGCATCATCCTGGAACAACTTAAAAAGCTCGGTGCTTCCTGCGACTGGGACCGTACAGCTTTCACCATGGATCCCGGACTCAGCGATGCCGTGATTTCGGTGTTTGTGGATCTTTATAAAAAAGGAAAAATCTACCGAGGCATCCGCATGGTCAACTGGGACCCGAAAGGTCAAACTGCCCTCTCGGATGATGAGGTGATCATGAAGGAAATCTCCTCAAAACTGTACTACATCAAATACAAGATTGAGGGAAGTGAAGATCAATTCTTGACCATCGCCACCACACGTCCGGAAACCATCATGGCCGACGTGGCGATCTGCATCAATCCGAATGATCCAAGATTCACACATTTGAAGGGGAAAAAAGCCATTATCCCATTGATCAATCGGGCTATCCCAATCATCGAAGATGAGTATGTGGATATGGAATTCGGTACGGGTTGCCTCAAAGTAACCCCTGCTCACGACATCAATGACTACGAACTCGGCATCAAGCATAAACTGGAAGTCATCGACATCCTGAATGACAATGGTACACTGAATGAAAAAGCGCAAATTCTAGTTGGAGAAGATCGCTTTATCGCTCGAAAGAAAATCGGCAAGTTACTGGATGAAGCGGGTCAACTCGAAAAGATCGAAGACTACAAGTCCAACGTAGGGCATTCCGAGCGTACGGATGCCGTAATCGAACCCAAGCTTTCCTTGCAGTGGTTCTTGAAAATGGATGAAATCACCAAGCCAGCCTTCACTTCCGTGATGGAGGATGTGATCCAACTCCACCCGCCCAAGTTCAAAAATATGTACCGGGTGTGGATGGAAAATGTCCGTGACTGGTGCATCTCCCGTCAACTTTGGTGGGGCCATCGAATTCCGGCATTCTACCTTCCTAACGGGGAATTTGTGGTAGCCAAAACAGCTGAAGAAGCGTTGGCGCAGGCAAATGCGGAATTCAACACCGCCTACACACTTGCTGACCTCAAGCAGGATGAAGACGTGTTGGACACCTGGTTTAGCTCTTGGCTATGGCCGATTTCGGTATTTGACACCGAAGTCTTTTCCACAGGAAAGCAAAATGAAGAACTAAAGTACTATTACCCTACCAATGACTTGGTGACTGCGCCGGAGATCTTGTTCTTCTGGGTAGCTCGAATGATCATAGCAGGCTATGAATACACGGGGGAAAAGCCTTTCAAAAACGTGTACCTCACGGGTATCGTGAGAGATAAATTGGGCCGAAAAATGTCCAAATCTCTCGGAAACTCACCTGATCCACTCGAATTGATTGCTCAGTATGGCGCGGATGGCGTTCGAACCGGAATGCTTTTCTCCTCTCCCGCGGGAAATGACCTGCCTTACGATGATAAACTGGTAGAGCAAGGTCGAAACTTTGCCAATAAAATCTGGAATGCCTTCCGATTGGTGAAGGGTTGGGAGATCGATCCAAGTTTGGACGGTTCTTCTAATGCAGCTAGCATCCTTTGGTTTGAAAGCCGATTCAACCAAGCCTTGACGGAGATCAACGAGCATTTCGAGAAATTCAGAATCTCTGATGCCTTGATGGCTACTTATAAATTGGTTTGGGATGACTTCTGCTCTTGGTATCTCGAGATGATCAAGCCCGCCTATCAGCATCCGATCGATCAGGTGACCTACGACAAGACGATTGAGATTTTCGAAGGTATTTTGAAGATCCTGCATCCATTCATGCCATTCATCACCGAGGAACTTTGGCATCAGATCACCGAAAGATCAGTAGAAGAATCTCTGATTTTGGCGGCTTGGCCTGAGGCAAAACCTTTTGATCCCAAAATCATCGAAGAGGCTGCACAGGTTTTTGAAGTGGTGTCTCAAGTGAGAAACCTGCGTGCTTCCAAAGGCATGTCTCCCAAAGAAGCGCTTGACCTGAGCATCAACGCGAAGAACCCTGAGCTTTACAGCCGATTTGCGGCAGTGTTGACCAAATTGGCAAACTTATCTTCCTTAAACTTTGCGGAAAAGGTAGATAACGCGATGAGCTTTGTAGTGAAGGCTGATGAATGCTTTATTCCGATGGGTGCCTCAATCAATATCGAGGAAGAGAAAGCGAACCTGAAGAAAGAACTGGAATACGCTCAAGGCTTCTTGGCTTCAGTCATGAAAAAGCTAAGCAACGAGCGATTTGTGGCTGGCGCTCCTGCCAACGTTCTCGAAATGGAGCGCAAAAAGCAGGCAGATGCCGAGGCGAAAATCAAGACCTTGGAAGAAAGCCTGGCGAAGTTGGGTTAAAATATGAAAACCTTTGAGGTCTGAGATACCTCGAAGGTTTATTGTTGAATAGTAGTTTCCCGCTGATCATCGCTGAGATAGTCGCAGAATTCCGGGGATAAAATAAAATCCAGAGCTTCGCAACTCTGGATTTTTTTATTTACTCATATTTTGATTTTGAAGAAAGTTAGCCAAGGTGGATTGTAAAAGTAGACCCTTCATTCAACTTGCTAGTTACTTCCAGAGATGCACCAATGCTTTCCGCAAATTCTTTGCAAAGCAAAAGGCCTACTCCGGATCCTTTTTCACCTTCGGTGCCCTTGGAGGCTCCCATTTTTCTGGAAAAAAGAGATTCTACGCGAGCTTGACTCATTCCCACCCCATTGTCAGCAATCTGAATTTTACCTTTTCCAACAGGGTCAAAAGTCAACTTGATCAAACCTTCAGCTTTGGTAAACTTCAAGGCATTCGAAACAAGATTTCGAACGATAAAATTGAGCCGATCTTTATCCGTGTAAATGACCAAATCTTCAGGAATCTCATTGAGGATTCTTAACCTTTTTCCTTCCGCAGAGATACCTGCAAGTTTGATCGACTCCTCTACGAGTCCTCTGAGATTTACTTCTGTAAACTGAAGCTGACTGTATTGAATTTGGGTCTGTGCCCATTCCAGCAGGTTCTCAAGGAGCTGATTTACCGTTTCGGTTTGTTTGGCAATTCTGGGCAAAAGTTCATTCAGTTCCTGTTCGGAAAGGAGCTTTTTATCCCAATAATCCAGTAAGGTCTGAAGTGAAGTCAAAGGAGTTTTCAGATCGTGAGAAACTACCGACAAAAGTCTTTCTCTTACCGAGTTGGATTCCCTTAACGCAGTATTTGCTTCGCTCAATAAAACTGACTGCTTTTCTACCTCTGAGTTTTTTAAGGTAAGTTCCTGAAGTGCTCCTTTCAAGTCCTGCTCAGCTGCTGCCAATTCAGCATTTTTCTTCCGCTGCAAAAATCCCAATCCTATTAATCCAATGAGGATAATTACCGAACCGATCAGCAACTCATTTTTTCTTCTCAGGCTCAAATCCAAAAACCGCTGTTCTTCCAGCAGGCGCTGATTTTCGAGCTCCTTTTTCTCTGACTCATATTGAATCAGGAGGTCTTCCTGGACCTTTTGTTTGTTTTCATCATTGAGAATCCGGTCTGCTTCCATTTTTCTCTTATTGAAAAGGAATGCATTCCGGTAATCTCCCAATGCTTCATAAGCATCTGCGACGTATCCGGAAGTATTGGAAATCATGTAGTTAGACTCCATCTTTTCGGCTATCTCAAATGCATTTTTTGCATAGCCCAAAGCCTGTGACTTATCCCCCACCTCAAGATTAAACTCGGTCAACTGTGTCAAAACTGAAATTTGGAGTTCTGCATCGTCGATCCCATTAGAAACCTCTAACGCCCGGTTAAGGTAGTTCTCGGCAAGCATGTATTTCTTTTCACTTAAGGCCAACTCGGAAAGCTGATTGTAAGTATGAATCAAGCCTCTGGAGTCATTCAACACCCTTTTGATCTCTAAAGATTGCGATAAATAGACTTTGGCGGAATCCAAGTCTGAGGACTCATTGGTTACTTTCCATCGGTCTCGGTAATAGCTTCCAATATTGTTAAAAAGTAAACTCAGCCCCCGCTGACTATTGGCAATTTTGGCGTAAATCAAGGCTTTTTTGTAGCGCTCCACTGCCTCATTGCTTTTGTTTGTTCGATAAAGAATGTTCCCAATATTGAGGTGTGACTCTACCAACCCGATCGTATCCCGGATCGTTTCTCGGATTTTTAAAGCCTCGAGATTGAGTTTCATCGAGGTTTCAAAATCCGATTTGATCAGGTAGGCCACCGCTTTAATATTGAGTGCGTTAGCTTTCATTTTCGGCACTTCTACCTGACTGCTAAAGCTCAGAGAAGAATCGGCATAGGCGATCGCTAAATCCTGATCAGCCCCATAATAAGTCTTGGCCAAGTTGTAATAGATCGAGGCCTTTGCGGCTGGATCTCCGGTCTTTTTCAGCTCTGAAATCAGACTATCTCCCACCGGATTGGGAGTTTGAAAAAGTAAATTAAGCACTAATGCTACCTTCCACATGGATTATAAAGTAATGTAAGCTAATACAAATCGACTCCAGTTGCGTAGTCTTTTCATGCAAATGGCCTGCACTTGAAAACTAACAATTTTGATTGAAAAGGTAGGATTAATTTTGTTCCTTTCTTAAACACCTTGAATCAAACCACCTGAATTGATAATAAAATGTCAGTAGTTTTTATAAGCGGTTACGAGAGGATTATCAAAGAGTTTTGATTCGAATATCACGAAACATCACACCCTGTCCCTCACTTTGCAAGCCGATGTAACCTGACTTGAGAGGAGTCCCATCTACTTTGATTGCCGGGTCAAATCGATTGGCTACTCCCCCGCCGATTTGAGGTTTGGAGTAAGTCAAGACTGTATCGCCATTGACAAGGTGATGGACGATCGAATCTCCGTAAACGATCAGTTCCGCTCTCACCCATTGATCCCATTTGAAGGTAGGTCCGGAGGAATTAATGCAATGACGCTCATCAATTTTTCCTTCAAAAACTATGTCTGTACCCGGACTGCACATGTTACCTGTTGGCCGTGGTTCGCCTTCCTTCTCTTCTGCATACATCTGGTATTCCACCGAAATCGGCCAATCCTGCTCTTTCAATATCGTCTCCGGAGCCTGGGAATGAAACATCACGCCTGAATTGCGGAACGTGTAGCTTGGAGCATCTTCCATAAACTGGTCCGTAAAGCGATACTCCCAACTGAGGTGATAGCTGGAAAAAGGCTTTTCGAAAAACAAGTGCCCAAAGCGATCTTCAAACTTCCCATACCCGTCATAATCTACGACAATCGCACCATCCACCACGCGAAACGTGTTCGCATAATTATCTCCCACTTCATGATGGTGAATCTTGGGAGTCCAGCCGGTCAGGTCTTTTCCGTTGAAAAGGACTTGCCATTCGGGCTCTGTGGTTTCAGGGACAGCTGCTACTTTTTCGGCTTTTTGGCAGGAAAAGAAAAGGAGGATGGAGAAAAGAAAGAGGGTAGATTTCATAGTGTTTGGGGAGGGGTTGTCGGGTTGTCAAGGTTGTCTGGTTGTCTAATTGTCAAGGTTGTCGGGTTGTCGAGGTTGTCAAGGTTATCAGGGTTATAGGGTTGTCAAGTTTATTTATATCCCAAAGAAATCCGACAAAAGCGTCGGCGGACAACGTGATAACTCGACAACAGCTTTAGCGGATAACGTGATAACAAGTTCAGCTGACAACCCGACAACGGTTTAATACCAAACACTGAATGATGAATGTCGAAGTTTAGGATTATTAATGCTTCCAATCATATCCATCGATCTGCTCCAGGCAGGCGACGAGTAAGGAAATGGAGTCAGCAATATCCTTTTTATGCGCCATCTCGATAACCTGATGCAGGTGGCGGGTTGGGATGGATATGGCTCCGGCGATCGAACCCTGCTTGCCCATGCGCTGCACCCCAGCCGTATCTGTACCTCCGGCAGTCAGGATTTCAGGTTGCCAAGAGATTGCTTCTTTGATTGCTGTCTGCTTCATGAATTCCACCATGCGGTAGTCACAGATCGTCATGGCATCCATAATCTTGATCGCGGTTCCTTTGCCTAATTCGGTTACTTTTTCATAGGCTGCTGCTCCGGGCACATCAAAAGCTATGGTAGTATCAAGCGCGATTCCGAAATCCGGATTGATGCTGTGTGCGGCCACATTGGCACCGCGGATTCCCACTTCTTCCTGCACAGTAAAGGTGGCATAGACATCGTAGGCAGGGTTTTCCAGCTTTTTCAAGGCTTCAATCAAAATGAAGACTGCCACCCGATTGTCAATCGACTTGCAGTTGACACAGTCCCCCATCTCGATGAGTTCGCGGTCCCGAGTGACGGGATCACCGATAGAAATGTACTTTTCCACTTCCTCTTTTGACATCCCCAAATCGATAAAAAAATCGGTAGTCTTCGGAAGTTTGGCTCGCTCTTCCACTGACATTACATGGATTGGTTTGCTGCCCATCACCCCAATGAGGTCCTTTTTACCATGGACGATCACCCGTTGGGCTGTCAAGGTTTTGGGGTCAAATCCTCCTAGCGTATGAAATCTCAAAAATCCCTGCTCGTCGATGTGGGTGACGATAAAGCCGATTTCATCCAAGTGAGCCGCGACCATGACACGCTTTCCGTCAGGATTACGTTTGCCCCGCTTGATCGCCACGACATTGCCCAGATTATCGGTACTGACCTCATCAGCGTGGGGCTTGACGAGGTCGATCACCAAGTCGCGGACACGCTTTTCGAAACCAGGCGCACCGGCTATTTCACAGAGTTGCTTGAGAAGGGGGACGTTTATTTCCATAAAGTTTACTTTCATTTTTCTGAACCTGAAAATAAACTTTAGAAATCGAATCTAATCCCCAACCACATAAAAAAGGCGTAAAGATTACCCCTACGCCTTCCAAATTTCAACTTAGAAATCTCCAATCAATAAGCTCTCACCGCTTTGCCTTCCATATAGTTGGCAAAAGCACGGTTGACGACTCGGGTGCCTCCGGTAGTAGGATAGTCACCGGTGAAATACCAGTCACCCAAATGATCCGGAATACACTTGTGCAAATTATCAACGGTCTGGAAAATCACTTTCACCTCAGCATGGATCTCCGGAGTGGTCACGATTTCGGCTACTTTATCAGAAATCTCTTGGTCAGTAAATGGTGCATAGACTTGCTTCACAAAGTTTTCTGAATTGTGTGGCTGAGACACACAGGATTCATAGACTTGATCCAACAGGTTATCCATTTTGCGCTCTTTGATCAAAGCAATGGCCGCACGGAAGGCAATAAATTCCTTCATTCGGGACATATCAATGCCATAGCAATCCGGATAGCGAATCTGAGGAGCAGAGGACACAATCACAATTCGCTTGGGATTAAGCTTATCGAGTGTGGTCAGGATGCTTTTTTCCAACGTCGTCCCTCTCACGATACTGTCGTCGATCACGACTACGGTATCAATTCCAGGACGAATTACCTCATAGGTGGTATCATAGACACTCGCCACCATCGAGTCCCGGTCTTCGTCGCTGGTGATGAAGGTTCGCAGTTTGACGTCCTTGCTCACCAACTTTTCCACTCGTGGTCGAAAACTCAGCAATTCATCCAAGTCACCTACATGAGGTTTCCCGTCAAGCAGAACCTCTTTTCTTTTGGCAACCAAGTATTCATCCAAACCCTCGATCATGCCCAAAAAGGCTGTTTCAGCCGTATTGGGGATGTAGGAAAAGACGGTGTTTTTCAGATCAAAATCAATCGCTTTGAGGATCTGTGGGATCAAGGCCTTGCCCAGATTTTTTCGCTCCTGATAGATCCCCGGATCTGTACCTCTGGAGAAATAGATCCGCTCAAAAGAACAGGACTTCTTTTCTCGGGCAGGCAAAATCTCATCTTCGGAGTAGGAACCATCCTTGTTAATCACAATCGCATGACCGGGCTTGATTTCCTTGATCGCGTTGAAATCGATATTGAAAGCAGACTTGATGGCCGGCTTTTCGGAGGCAATCACAATCACCTCATCATCGGCATAGTAAAATGCCGGACGGATACCTGACGGATCTCTTACTACGAAAGCAGAACCATTGCCGATCATCCCTGCCATGGCATAGCCACCGTCAAAGTCCCTGCAGGATCTTCTGAGGATACGGGCCACATCCATTTCATTTTCGATGATATGGGTGAGCTGCTCGTTGGTATGGTTATGTTTGTATTTGTCGAAAATGCGCTGATTCTCTTCGTCCAAAAAGTGTCCGACTTTTTCCATCACGGTGACGGTGTCGGTTTTTTCCTTAGGGTGCTGTCCGAGTTGGACGAGTTTTCCAAAAAGTTCTTCGTTGTTGGTCATATTGAAGTTGCCGGCCATGACGAGGTTTCGGCTTCTCCAGTTATTCTGTTTGAGAAAAGGGTGGCACGTTTCGATGCTGTTTTCTCCGTGGGTTCCGTAGCGTAGGTGACCTAGCCAAACTTCCCCCGAAAAGGCGATATTTTCTTTGAGCCATTCCCCATCGCTGAGGGCATCGTGACCGCCGATTTTTTTGGCCTTTTTGTACTTCTTGTTGATTTTGTCGAAGATGTCATTGACCGCTGAGGGTTCAATGGATCGGTATCGGCTGATGTATCGGGTTCCGGGCTTGGTGTTGATCTTGATGTTGGCGACTCCGGCTCCATCTTGACCCCGGTTGATCTGCTTTTGCATCAGGACGTAGAGTCGATTGGCTGCAAAGGAGGCTGTTCCGTACTTATCGATGTAATATTGAGTGGGTTTTCGGAGCCTGATTAAGGCAATACCACACTCGTGTTTGATAGCATCACTCATGGAGAAAGACGAAGGTTCTTTTGAGATTTCAAAGGTAAGTGATTTCAAAAGATTTATTCGGGTTAAAAAGTTCGAGTCGGAAGAATTATCTATGGGTCAATTGTTTACAAAAATTTTCCAAATTCGACATGCTTAACCTGAAACCATCAAAAAAGCTCATCCCTTTCGAAATGAGCTTTTTAGCAAAATCCAACTTGTAATCCGTTAGAATTTCAGCTGAATGTATCCCTTGGGCACATAGGTGGTAATGGTGGTCAAGGCAGAATGTGCGATGGTCACCCCCGGCCAGAGATCAGCCGTTTTCAGATTTCTGGCGATCAAAGATTGGCCACAGACCATGATCTCAGCCCCTGCTTCTTCGAGAGCTTGGAAAACTTTCAAATTGGGATTTTCTACTTCGAATCTTTTCTTATAATTCTCGTCATTCAACAAGGTGAAAATACCACCACCGTGAACGATCACTTTAACTTTGATTCGATCTTTGGTCACTCCGGCAAGGCCATGTAGATTCATCATTCGGGCCACATTGTCCACAAAACGGGAGATCTGCTTATTATCTTCTGAAGGCGAAGTCAAATCCACCAAGATCTTGTATTCCAAAGTACCGTCAGGTCGCTCTGTGGCATCGGGAATTTCATAGATCCCTCCAAATCCTTTGACGATAGGAAATTGGGGTGTTTGTGCAAAAGCAGTAAGGCTCAAAAAGAACAGAAAAGCAGTAATTCGTAAGTTTTTCATAGGGTTGGGGAATAGATTGAAAAGGTAAAAATTTTTCCACCACAAAAAAGGCCATTTAAAGAAAAAAGCCCAACCGATGTCTCAGTTGGGCTTTGTGCGCATGAGAAGATTCGAACTTCCACACCCGAACGGGCACCACCCCCTCAAAGTGGCGTGTCTACCAGTTTCACCACATGCGCGTCTTAGGGTCTGCAAAAGTAGAAATCCAAGCCAATTGAAGCAAACCTGATTCAGGGATTTCTTTACTTTTTTTCAGTTTTATCCAAAAACCTTCTTTTCTGCGGATTGAAGCGTATTGTAAAGCAGAGCAGCAATGGTCATCGGTCCCACTCCACCCGGAACAGGGGTAATTGCAGAAGCCAAAGGTGCTACTTCGTCAAACTTCACATCTCCAATCAGTCTAAATCCTGACTTTTTGCTCGGATCATCGATTCGATGGATTCCCACGTCGATCACCACGGCCCCCGGCTTCACCATGTCTGCAGTGACAAATTCCGGTTTACCGATCGCAACGATCAGGATATCGGCAGTTCGGCAGATTTCAGCCAAGTTTTGAGTTTTGCTATGTGTAAGGGTCACGGTGGCATTTCCGGGATAGCCGTTTCTTGCCATCAAGATGCTCATTGGGCTTCCTACGATATGGCTTCTTCCGATGACCACACAGTGTTTTCCTGAAGTTTCAATGTTGTATCGCTTCAGCAACTCCACGATCCCATAAGGAGTCGCAGCCACGTAAGCAGGCCAGTTGAGGGTCATGCGCCCCACGTTGGCAGGCGTAAACCCATCCACGTCTTTTTCCGGCTTGATCTTGTTAGTCACCTTATCCACTGAGATATGCTTAGGCAAAGGAAGTTGCACAATCAGTCCGTCGATGTCGGGATTGTTGTTGATATCTTCTACTACTTTCAGCAACTCAGCCTCAGAAATATCCGAGTCCAAACGAACCAGCGTAGACTGAAACCCCACTTCCTCGCAGGCCTTTACTTTAGCACCCACATAGGTTTGGCTTGCGCCATCACTTCCAACCAGGACTGCAGCCAAGTGAGGCGTTTTTCCGCCTTCCGCTTTGATCTCTGCTACTCGGGCAGCGATTTCATTTTTTATGTCAGCTGATGTTTTCTTACCATCAATCAGTATCATGTTATTTTTGATTTACGATTTACGATTTACGACGTCTTGGATAAAACAAAGCTTAGCTGAGCTTCACGGTTTTTATACTTGAAACAACAATGGCCACAATCTGATTTGCTTCTTTCTTTAGGTCCTCAATCTCTCCTACCAAAGTCGGATCCTTCTGAACCTCCTCAATCAATTCTAAGAAATATTGACTCTCATCAGCTTCTTCTTCTACGATTTTCAATTTATTAATAAAATACGCTGTGGATTTTGCGCGGGTGGCAGCTCTATAGTTGGCTCCAACAGAACTTGAAGATCGAATCAACTGATTAACAAAGCCGTTAAATTCCCTAGAATGAGGGAGCTTTGAACAAAGATACCAGACATCAATGGCAAACTTCTTAGTCCTTCTTTGCATCATAAACTTATCCATATTCCTATTCCGCTTGAAGTCCTAATGATGTCGTAAATCTTAAATCAAAAATCCCAAATTCTCTTAATCCAACTTCAACACCGCCATAAATGCCTCCTGAGGAACCTCGACGTTGCCGACTTGTCTCATGCGCTTCTTGCCTTTCTTCTGTTTCTCGAGGAGTTTTCGCTTACGGGAAATATCACCACCGTAACACTTCGCTAACACGTTCTTACGAAGTGCCTTGATGGTTTCTCTGGCAATGATCTTCTGACCGATGGCAGCCTGAATCGCGATTTCAAACATCTGTCTTGGGACCAACTCACGGAGTTTTTCACACAGTCTCTTGCCCCACTCGTAAGCTTTGTCACGGTGCACAATCGCCGAAAGGGCATCGACTGGTTCGCCGTTGAGCATGATGTCCAATCGCACCATGTGAGATGGCTGGAATCCTTTCAGTTCGTAATCCAATGAAGCATAGCCTCTGGAAATGGTCTTCAACTTATCGAAGAAATCAAACACGATCTCCGCCAACGGCATATCAAACTGCAACTCGACACGATCAGCGGTCAGGTAAACCTGATTTTTGATCTGTCCTCGCTTTTCCATACAAAGCTGAATCACAGGTCCCACATAATCGGAGGCTGTAATGATCGAGGCCTTTACAAATGGCTCTTCAATGTGATCCATTTTGGTAGGATCAGGCATATCACTCGGCGCATTGATGATCTGAACCGTCCCGTTGGTCATTAAGGCCTGAAACTGCACCGAAGGCACCGTGGTGATCACCGTCATGTCAAATTCACGCTCCAAACGCTCCTGCACGATCTCCATGTGGAGCATGCCCAAGAATCCGCAACGGAATCCGAAGCCCAAAGCGGCAGAAGTCTCAGGTTCCCACACCAAGGAAGCATCATTCAACTGAAGCTTTTCCATGGAAGCACGTAGCTCTTCAAATTCGGTGGTGTCTACCGGATAAATCCCCGCAAAAACCATCGGTTTTACGTTTTCAAACCCTTTGATGGCTTCCTTGCATGGATTTTTCACATGGGTAATCGTATCCCCTACGGCCACTTCTTTGGCCACCTTAATCCCGGAAATGAGGTAACCTACATTACCGGCACTCATGGTTTGCTGAGGGATCTGATTGATACCGAGAATGCCGATTTCGTCGGCGTAATATTCGCGGCCTGTATTGACAAATTTGATCTTGTCGCCTTTGTTGATGGTTCCGTTGAAGATTCGGAAGATTACTTCCACCCCACGGAAGGAGTTGAACTGGGAATCAAAAATCATCGCCTGAAGCGGCGCCTGCTCGTCACCTTTTGGCGCAGGGATACGTTCCACGACAGCATTGAGGATGTCTTCGATTCCGATTCCTTCCTTGCCAGAAGCCAAAATGATATCCTCCCGGTCGCAACCGATCAGGTCAATCACTTCATCGGCACGTCCTTCCGGATCAGCACCGGGAAGGTCGATTTTGTTCAAAACCGGAATGATTTCCAAGTCATGACCCAATGCCAAATAAAGGTTGGAAATGGTTTGGGCTTCGATCCCCTGCGAAGCATCCACGATCAACAATGCCCCTTCGCAAGCGGCAATGGAACGGGAAACTTCATATGAAAAGTCGACGTGTCCCGGAGTATCGATCAGGTTGAGGGTGTATTCCTCTCCCTTGTAAGTGTACTTCATCTGGATGGCGTGGGACTTGATGGTAATGCCCCGCTCACGCTCCAAATCCATATCGTCCAACACTTGGTTCTGCATTTCACGGTCTGAGATCGTGTTGGTAAACTGCAGTAACCTATCCGCCAATGTACTCTTCCCATGATCGATATGGGCGATGATACAGAAATTTCTAATGTTTTTCATAAGCTATCGTGGCGCAAAAGTAGGAAAAAAGAGGGTTTGATTGATAGGGAATTTGAAATAGGCTTGGATCGGGTTTACACTTTGTGAAATACCATGGAAATACTGTAGAAATACCCTAGAAATACATTTTGCTTCGCAAAATGAAATAGGCCTAAGGCGAAGTGATTTTAACAGAAATACACTGGAAATACCTTTTGCTACGCAAAGAGAAATACCCCTAAGGCGAAATGAATACAAACGAAATACAATAGAAATACCTTTTGCTTCGCAAAATGAAATAAACCTGCGGCGAAATAAAGCAACTCAATAAGCTTATCTATGGTAGCTTGCGAAGCTTATTTCACCTCGCGCAGCGAGGTTTATTTCCACTGTTTTTCTACTGTATTTCTAGTGTATTTCACCTATAATTCTACCTTATTTCCATCATTTCCTACCTTTGCTCCCTCATCAACCCATTTCCCATGCAATCTGTTGCCGAAAAGAAAAAATCCCAAAACATCGGAGAATACCTCATTTACCTGTATCAAATGGAAGATTTGATTCGATCCTTTCAGGGAAATATGGAGGAAATCCGACAGTATGTGATTGCACATTACCCTGTGAATGAGGCTGAAAAGGAACAGATTACAGCATGGTTTGAAGGACTGCTTGGCAAAATGAATAGCGAAGGAATCTTGGAAAAAGGACATCTGCAGGAACTCAATGATCTGGTAGAACACCTGCTTCAACTCCACTACCGATTACTTAAAACGGACAAGTCTTACTTTGAAACCTATCACCAAGCCAAACCGCATATCCTGGAATCGATCTTGACAGCCAACGGAGAAAATCCCGGAAACGAAATTCAAATCTGTCTCAACGGAATCTATGGACTGCTCCTCTGCCGTCTGCTCGGTAAAAAAGTAAGTGATGACCAACTCAAAGCCGCTGAAGCCTTTGGAGAAGTATTGAGTTTGCTTAACCTGGCTTACCAGCAAGAATTGGTGGAGCGGAATTGAAGGAGATTCGAGTTGATTCTCTTCAGGAATCAATCTTTTTACTGTATTTTATTTTCATCAGAAAGTCAGGGTTTCCTGCCTGATAACTTGTATTTTTAGAAAAATCACTTCCTCCAAATGGCTTTTTACCAACAGCTTCCTGAAGACCTGTTTGCGAAATTTGAAACCTCCAAAAACGGTTTAACTCAATCTGAAGCCCAAGAAAGACTGAAAAAATTCGGCCCAAACGCCCTGCAAGAGAAAAAGAAAAAACCGGCTTGGGTACTTTTTTTGGCTCAATTCAAGGATTTCATGATCCTGATTTTGGCGGCAGCTGCTGTCATTTCAGGAATTGTCGGAGACCTGACGGATACGATCATCATTTTGGTCATTCTTGTACTCAATGCCGTCTTGGGGTTCGTTCAGGAATACCGCGCCGAAAAGGCCATGGACTCGCTCAAAAAACTCACCGAAACGCAAACCAAGGTCTTCCGAGACGGTCAGCTTATCACAGTTCCTTCCAGAGATCTGGTTCCCGGAGATGTGGTGACCCTGGAAGCCGGAAACATGGTCCCCGCCGATCTGCGGTTGATCGACACTTTTTCCCTAAAAATTGACGAGTCTTCTCTCACAGGAGAATCAGTTCCCATTGACAAGCAAAATGGTGTTTTGGAAGGAGAAAATCTCAATCCAGGAGATCAGCTCAACATGGCCTTCAAGGGCACACTCGTCACCAATGGCCGAGCTAATGGGCTAGTCGTAGCCACAGGTATGAGCACCGAAATCGGAAAAATTGCCAGTCTCCTGCAGGAAAACCCACCCGTGACTCCCTTGCAGCAGCGTATGCAGCGCTTTGGAAAAGTGATCTCGGTCATCATTCTGGGCATCTGTGCGGTACTTTTCGCTTCGGGGATTGCCCGAGGAGAGGAGATTTTGCCTGTGTTGTTGCTATCAGTGAGTTTGGCTGTAGCAGCCATTCCGGAGGCCTTGCCCGCTTTGATTACCATTGCCCTTTCACTAGGTGCCGGTCGGTTGGCCAAAAAGAAAGCACTGGTTCGCAAGCTTCCCGCCGTGGAGAGCCTCGGTTCGGTCACCTACATCTGTACCGATAAGACCGGTACGCTGACCCAAAATAAAATGACCGTCACGGAGACGGAAGCCTTTCACCAGGCTCCCATTTCCTCCGAGTTTTCCAACCTCCAACTCGGGCTTGGGCTTTGTCACGATGTGCACTTGGACAAAAAAGGAAGACCGGAGGGAGAATCCACCGAAGTGGCATTGGTCGAACGCATCTTGCAAGAACTTACCTCGACACAATACCAAAACTTGGCAGAAAACTACCCCAGAGTGGGAGAAGTCCCTTTTGATTCCAGCAGAAAAAGGATGAGCACCTTCCATCAAGTAGGAAACCAATTCCTGATGCTTTGCAAAGGTGCACCTGAAGCCATTTCCTCCATTCTGAAGGATAAAGATCAAGCCAGACAGCTTCACCAAAGTGCCGAAGATTGGGCGAATCGAGGCGAGCGGGTGTTGGCTTTCGCAGGAAAAATCCTATCCAATCTCCCTCCTGAAGCGGACTGGTTAGGATTGGAGTCAGATTTGGACTTTTATGGAAAAGTCGGAATGATCGATCCTCCGCGTGAAGAAGTCAAATTGGCCATTTCGGAGTGTAAAACAGCCGGCATCCATCCTGTCATGATCACAGGTGACCATCCTGCTACGGCCCGAGCGATCGCCGAAGCGGTAGGAATCTGGAAAAAAGGGGACTTGGTGCTCACTGGAGCAGAATTGGGAAATCTTTCCGACGAAGCATTTTCGCAGCAGGTCGAACAAGTCACGGTGTACGCCCGAGTAGCGCCCGAGCAAAAGCTCCGAATCGTTCAGGCCCTTCAGCAAAAAGGGCATTTTGCAGCGATGACCGGCGACGGGGTCAATGACGCACCTTCCCTCAAAGCGGCAAACATTGGCGTGGCCATGGGAATTGCAGGCACCGATGTGAGCAAAGAAGCGGCACACCTGATTTTGTTGGATGATAATTTCTCCACCATCGTCAGAGCAGTCAAAGAAGGCCGACGCATCTATGACAACATCGTCAAATTCGTCAAGTACATCATGACCTGTAATGGGGCTGAGATCTGGACGATCGGTCTCGCTCCGTTTTTGGGTTTCCCAAATCCCCTCCTACCCATCCACATTCTCTGGATTAACTTGGTCACCGACGGGCTGCCTGCCCTTGCCTTGGCCAGTGAACGGGCTGAAAAAGACGCAATGAAACGACCCCCACGACCTCCTAAGCAAAGCCTATTTGCCAACGGGGTAGGCTATCACATCATCTGGGTGGGTATGCTGATGGCTGGGGTGACGCTTTTCACCCAGTATTGGGCGATCAAAAACGGTTGGCACTGGCAGACCATGGTGTTTTCAGTTCTGGCCTTTTCCCAACTTGGGCATGTACTAGCCGTGAGAAGTGACCGAACCTTTCTTTTCCAGCAGGGATTCCTTAGCAACAAACCCCTACTCCTGGCAGTCGGAGCTACCTTTATGCTTCAACTGGGCGTAATTTACCTGCCCTTTATGAATCCGATCTTCCGCACCGAGCCTTTAGACTTGGAGGAATTGCTGTTTTCAGGCGCGATTGCCTTGGTGGTATTCCATGCGGTGGAAGTGGAAAAATGGGTTCGCAGTCGCTTCTTCCCTGTTAAAAAAACTTAAGCGGAATAAATTCCAACACCCAAACCTAGTTTGGTTCACCTTTTGACTACTTATACCCAAACCAACTGATGTAAACATGAAGACTATTTTTGGATTACTCGCCGGGCTTTTACTCAGTCTCCCACTTGCCGCTCAGCAGATACAGCAAATCCCCCTCATAGAAGTAGAGGGCTATGCGGAGCGAAAAGTCGCACCCGATGAAGCTGTATTTTCCATTGCTCTGGAAGAAAAAAAGCTGAAAGTAAACGATGCTGTCTCGACTCTGAATAAAAAAACACAAGCCCTCGCTGACCTTCTCAAAAAGGAGAAAATCAGGGATTACAAACTCGTGGCTGATAACTATTCCGTGGATGTCAACCGAATCTACCAAAATGGAACCGTGAAGGACAGTGGCTATGTGGCTCGGCAAAACCTACGAATCGTTACTTCTGCTACCAATGAAGACCTTCAAAAAATCGTGGATGCTATCCAAAAAGCCGGAGACATGAGCTACAACCTGCAATTCGGTGTAGCCGAGGCCACCCGCAAATCACTGGAGACCACCCTGCTGACCGAAGCGCTCAAAGATGCAGAAGCAAGAGCTACCTTGATAGGTAGTACCTTAAATCTGAAAGGACTGCGGGTGTTTCACGTATCGGTGGAACCTCAATTTAGACCACAGCCCATGTATCTGATGAGCGCCAAAGCTTCTATGGATGAATCTTCGAATATGTTGATTCAAACCGACGAGGAGACGATCACCAAGCGGGTGTTTGTGAAGTATACCTATTAAAAAAGATTATACACTATTCTGAAAGGAGACGAATATTCTCTTGATTTAAGCATGGAAGACCGAAGAAATCAAAGGAATAGCGCTATACAGGATTATTTAAATTAGTAGAAAGCGACTGGCAAAGTTCAGTTTATCCCTACCTAAATGAATAAAAAATAGCAAGACCTGACAGGTTTTTGAAACCTGTCAGGTCTTTTTGTTTAAGCCAAAATCAGATTAGCCAGCAAGACCACCACCCCAAAAGCCAAGGCCAAGGTAAAAACGGTGTAGGCATCCCGAAGCACTTTATACTTGTGGCTAAGCACCCTTCCTTGGTAGTAAAGTGAAAGGGTCATTTGATCCTGGATTTCCTGCCTGGAATGAAGCATCCGATGTGTTTCTTGAAGGTATTCTTCGTAGGAATAAAAATCAGTTGCGCCGAAAAAGAGCATGCTAAACTGGTTTTTTTCAGTTTTATCCTTGGATTTACCCATGATTTTGGGTTTGGCCACCTGAACTGCCAAATAAGTAGAGGTTAGAATCAATCCCAAAAAAATCAAAATCGGCACAAAGATCACCGGCTGGTTCATCTGCACCTGATTGGAAATTGACCCGTAGCTGACCAAAGCAATCAAGGAAGAAATCACCAAGGCATTGATGCTGATAATGATGTTGGCTTTGTTGTCTGCGATCTGAAGCAGGTTGCTGTAATTTTGAAAAGCAACGCGGTAAAAGGTCTGCCTTTCCCGTTCGGTCTTGTCTTTTTCTTTCTTACTCTCAAAAATAGGTTCTTCCATGGGCTGGGGTTTTATCATGGGAAATTACAGAATTATCCCACGTCTTCCATGAATCTACACAAAAGCTGAATTTTCCAATCAGGTTGATTCAAGGAATGCTGAGTTTTAAGCAGGGACGTGTTTTGAAATTTCAAATAATCACTAAAGGGTGAATAGCGTTGAAATCGCTTAAGTGAAGGCATATTCCCCGGATAACCAATGTGTATCCCTCTTTCTCTTTGTGATGCCGTGCGACCGTCATCGCGAGTTAGAAAAATTGGAACCTATAAAAGATACATGACGGGATTATGGGACTCAAACCTGATTTTT
Source organism: Algoriphagus aquatilis (assembly GCF_042657405.1). Taxonomy (NCBI): domain Bacteria; kingdom Pseudomonadati; phylum Bacteroidota; class Cytophagia; order Cytophagales; family Cyclobacteriaceae; genus Algoriphagus; species Algoriphagus aquatilis. The sequence continues at coordinate 23,102 of NZ_JBHSKS010000017.1, read as the reverse complement.
TACATTTTCATTTAGACACATTTTGATTACTAAACACAGTTAGGATGGGCGGGCGGGTTGACACAGCAGCGAGCCAGCGTCCGGCCCTGTGCGGTGGGAGCTTTGCTGTGTCTTGACCTTTTGGTTCTTTTGGGTCAAGCCAAAAGAACGAATAGAAAAAATGCTTCCAAATCAGGTCTCAATGAATCTAATCATGCAAGTAGTTGTCTCATCTGATTCCAATTTTTTGTTTCGAAAATTAAATGATTAGAAAATAAACCAAATTTATATTTATTAAAACATAATGAAAGCTAAATTTCAATTAGAAAAACTACTGTTTCGAAGCGATCATTTGGCGTTACTCAAGGAGATCGCTTCGTCGAAGGTAAATTCCGAAAAAAACCAAAGGCCAGTAATCTTCTCCTCGCGATGACGCTTACTGAACACCGAACTCAGTAACCCCGAACCCTTTTAAAAAACCAACAACCCGTGTTCCCGAAGAATCTCCCAAACCTCGGATTCTACGAGTTCTTCGAAGTCTCCCAACTCTGCCTCGTAATGCTCACGGATAGGTTTGAGGGTATTCAGGTCCTCAGTATAGCTCACGGTTGCCAGCAACCAACATACCCACTCGCCTAGTTCGAGGGGGAGCTCGACAGCGAAATCCTCCTTTTTTCCTGAGAAAATCAACTCACAATATCCTTCCTCCGCCTCCATCAATTCTGGCTGTGACCCTATCCAAAGAATGCGGTTTTGATCTTTATAGGCTGGAGGAGCAGCATTTTCGATCTGCTGTTGGATGTATTTTTTGGAAATGGTCGTAGCAGGAACCTTGAAGTCAAACCAGTTTTTCAGCGGGATGTCAAAGCCCACGCCGTGCATGTAATTGAAAAGCGACTTGCGCAGTCCTTCGGAAAAAAATCCATGATCCACCCCAACAGGATCGACAAAATCCACCTCATTGTTGGCAAATGAACCCAAGGTAAGGTCGGTTCGCTTCACGCCAAAAGACTTGGGATCGAGCCCAACCGGACTGTGCTCGGTCATCGCAAATCGATGCCAAAAACCCGATTGCAACACCCCAATCTCAAACAATTGCCTCACCATCTCCATGGAATCGATGGTTTCCTGTGCCGTCTGCGTCGGATAGCCATACATCAGGTAGGCATGCACCATGATGCCTGCAGCCGTGAAATGGTTCGTCACTTGTGCCACTTGAGCCACTGTCACTCCTTTTTTGATCAAGGCCAACAGCCGATCCGAAGCCACTTCCAAACCACCGGATACCGCAATGCAACCCGAAGCCCGAAGCAATCGACAGAGGTCTGCGGTAAAGCTGCTTTCGAAGCGGATATTCGTCCACCACACGACCACGAAGCCTCTTCTCAGGATCTCGATGGCCAAGTCTCGCATCAGAGCGGGCGGAGCGGCTTCATCCACAAAGTGAAATCCATTGGTACCCGTCTGAGCCATGATTTCCTCGATCCGGTCACAAAGGATGGAGGCATTGATGGGTTCGTAGCGACCGATATAGTCCAGGGAAATATCACAGAACGTACACTTCCCCCAATAGCAGCCGTGTGCCAAGGTCAACTTGTTCCAGCGCCCGTCACTCCAGAGTCGGTGCATGGGATTGGCCACTTCGATCACCGAGAGGTAATCCCGCAGCGGCAGATCGCTGTAGTCCGGCGTGCCCACTTCCCGTTGCGGCAGGTCTTTCACCGCTGAATTATTCATAAACTTCACCTGGCCATCGATGCGGACAAAGGTTCGTTTCAACTCCGTGATAGGCCTTTTCCCCTCCAAATAATCGAGCAGCAACTGAATCGGAGCCTCTCCATCATCCAGCGTGATGAAGTCCACGTAGTCAAAAACACGTGGCTCTTTCAGGGAGCGGAGTTCGGTATTGGGAAAGCCCCCTCCCATCCAAACTTTGATCTGGGGATGGTGCTTTTTCAGGTATTGTCCGCACTTGAGTGCGCCATAGAGGTTGCCGGGAAAAGGGACTGAAAAGGCGACGGACTCGGGTTGGTAGGCTTGGATTTTTTCTTCCAGGAGTTCCAAAAGAAACCCATCGATCAGGCTCATCGGCTGCTTGAGCGCCTCATCCATCTCGTCAAAGGACTTGGCCGACATGCCCAATCGCTCCGCATAGCGGCTAAAGCCAAAGTGCGGATCCACTGCCTCCATGATCAGATCGCCGATATCCTCGAGGTACAGCGTGGCAAAGTAGCGCGCCTTGTCCCGGACACCCAAGGTCCCAAAAGCCCACTCCAGGTCATCCAACTGCTCAAAACGGCTGGCCTCGGGCAGAAAATTCCCTTCGGAAATATGGTAAGCCAAAGTTGGGTTTTTATCCTGCAGAAAGTCGATCACCGGACCGATGGTCTGCAGGTAGCTCGCCTTCATGCGGAGAATGCGGGCGGAATTGTCCGAGAGTTCGCCTGCTTTTTGAGAGGCGATGTCAAATACTTGGGTAAGTCCCTTTTTGGAGAAAAGCTTCAGGATCACCTCGATGCCCAAGTCCGCCTGTCGGGAAGACACGCTGAGTGTATTCAAAAACCCCTTGATGTAGGCCGTCGCCGGGTAAGGCGTGTTGAGTTGGGTAAAAGGCGGGGTGATGAGAAGAACTTTGGTGGACAAGGGTACGGGATTTATTGGCTTCAAAGATCGGGGAATTCACCGCAAAGTAAAAATCACCGCAGAGACGCAGAGAACGCAGAGAAATTTTTGAGATTCAATTTTTCAGGACTTATCGGGCATAAGAATATTAACTAACTTAGAAATATTCATTTAAACTGTTTTTTATTTAAACCTATCTTTTATGCTAGAAAATGAAATTTCATCTCAGGTAATCGGGGCAGCCATTGAAGTGCACAAACATCTCGGCCCTGGATTATTGGAAAGTAGCTATGAAGCTTGTCTGATTCACGAATTACGAGACCAGGGTTTTCAGATAAAATCACAAATTCCTCTTCCTGTGTATTACAAAGGGATTAATCTAGAGACTGGATATCGGATCGACTTGCTGGTTGAAAACAAAGTAATTATTGAGATCAAATCTGTGGAAAAACTAGAAGGCATTCATACCGCACAGCTTCTTACTTATTTAAAACTAACACAATTACGGCTTGGCTTACTAATAAATTTTAATTCCACGAGGCTTATCGATGGGGTAAAACGAATTGCCAATAATCTTTAAATATCCTCTGCGACCTCTGCGCCTCTGCGGTGAGTTTAAAGGCGAATGATATCTTTGCCCTATGAGCAATAACGACATCCTCCGGACCCTGAGATATACCTTTCATTTTCACGACCACAAGATGTCCGAGATTTTCGGATTTGGCGGGGTGAATCTCTTCGCAGAGGAAGTCGCCCTGTGGCTCAAAAAGGAAGACGATCCAGAATTCAAAAAGCTCTACGACAAGGACCTGGCGGCTTTTCTCAACGGATTCATCATCCTGAATCGCGGACTGAAAGGTGAGGAAGTGCCTGTCCCCGAAAAGACCCTCAACAACAACCTGATCCTCCGTAAACTCCGCATCGCGCTCAACTACAAGGACGAGGACATGCTTGCCATCTTTGCCCTGCGAGGATTCCGACTCAGCAAGCACGAGCTCAGCGCCTTTTTCCGCAACCCGACCCAGCCCCAATACCGGGAATGTAAAGACCAAGTACTCCGCAATTTCCTGATGGGTTTGCAGCAAAAATTCCGTCCAAAAGACGAAGGTTGATTATCCAACACTGAGTGCTAGTTCAACAGTCGATAAAACCCCATGAATCAGCTTTCGATCGAAACCCACCGATTGCATCTCCGCTCGCTATCTACTTCTGATTTCGATGACTTTTTCAGGTATCGAAAGATGCCCGAAGTGGCACTTTATCAGAGTTTTGAAGCTATGACTAAGGAGGAAGCTCAAGCATTTATCCTCGAAAATTCGAATTACCATTTTGGTATGCCCGGAGAATGGGTTCAATACGGAATCGAAGTCCGAGAAACCAATTCCTTGATCGGTGACTTTGCCCTAAAACTGGATCTGGAAGATTCGAAATTGGCTGAACTTGGTATTACTATTTCTACTTTACACCAAAGAAAAGGATACGCTAAAGAAGCCCTTCTTGGGATTTTGAACTTTCTTTTTGAAGAGTACGGGGTTCAGCAGGTCATCGCAGTGGCTGACGCTGAAAACGTAGCATCCGTTTCAATGCTTACCCGCGTAGGTTTTCCACGGGGAGGAATTGTAGAACAAGAGGTTTTCTTTAAGGGAAAATGGGGAAAGGAATATCACTTTTCCTTATCCAAAGAAGAATGGAAATCAGGGCAGGCCAATCGTATCAGGTAGTTCAAGTCTTCAGACCTGCCTGCTTCAAGCAGGCTTGGACTGATCTGAATGCAGTCCTGCACTCCGATTGGCAGGTTTGCGGTGCACTAAAAAATTCACCTTCAAAACCAAACCGGTGTTTTTGAACCATTTTTCACTCGGTTTTGATTTACTTTCTAGCCAAGGACACTCTCCCTTTTAAACTTTAGCCGGTATGAAACTTCAAGAGCTATCTAACCTGACTGCTCCTTTGGGAAAAACCCAAAAGATGCCGGTCCTTTTTCTGGGACATGGCAGCCCGATGAATGCCATCGAGGAAAATGAATTTGTGGCAGGATTCAGAAAGGTAGCCCAGGACATCCCTACCCCTCAGGCAATCCTCTGCATTTCGGCGCATTGGGAGACTAAGGGGACTTTCGTTACCGCCATGGCCCATCCGCCTACAATCCACGACTTTGGAGGTTTTCCCAAGGCGCTCTTTGACGTGCAATACCCTGCACCCGGCAGCCCCGAACTGGCACGAGAAACCCAAGCAATGATCACCCAGACGGAGGTACACTTGGATGACAAGTGGGGCCTCGACCATGGCGCCTGGAGTGTGATCAAACACTTGTATCCGGCGGCCAACATCCCCGTGATCCAACTGAGCATCGACTACAGCAAGCCAGCCCAGTACCACTATGAGCTGGCGAGAGAGATCAAGTCCCTGCGGGAAAAAGGCGTGCTGATCATCGGCAGCGGCAATATGGTCCACAACCTGCGCATGGTGGAATGGAGTCGGCTCCACGAGACCTTCGGATTTGACTGGGCACTGGAGGCGCGTGAACAGATGAACGCAAGCATCCTCAACGGCGACCATCGGACCCTGATCAATTTCAGGGCTCAGGGAAGAGCTTGGGACTTGGCAATTCCCACACCCGAGCATTACCTGCCCTTGCTGTATTCCTTGGCGCTAAAAGAAGGGGATGAATCGGTGAGCCTGTTTAATGACCATGCCCTGGCGGGTTCACTGACGATGACCTCGGTCAAAATCGGCTAGTGTTTCATATAAATTATTCACCGCAAAGACGCGGAGGAAAAGGAGTGTATTAAATCCCATTTTTAGAGGTTTAAGGTAGACTTTCAAACTTTTCCAAAGTTTGGAACTTTGGAAAAGTTAAAAATCTCCGCGTTCTCTGCGCCTCTGCGGTGAAATAAAAGTCCCTAGATAGTTCAAGTCTTCAGACTTTGACTTTTCTGTATGCAGTCTTCAGCCAGCTCCAAAAAAATCACCGAGGAGTCGCAGAGGACGCAGAGAAGATCTTTCTTAGGACCGATTTAGTGAATATTTCAATAGGAACTTTCTTTTCCCTCCGCGTTCTTGGCGCCCCTGCCTACTGCAGGCAGGTCTGCGGTGAGCCTTAAAAACTCCATTTCCTCCGCGTTCTCTGCGCCTCTGCGGTGAATTCAAAAATCCAGCACAATTCTCAATAGAAACAAAAAGCATTTTTTTCAAAATAAAATGTCATTCAATTTTTTGCCTTACAAAAGCCAAAAATCCACCTAAATCGCCTCAAAAACGGCTTTTATTCTCCAAAAACACCTGAAGTACAGGCATTTCAAGCACCTTCACCCCATTCTGAATTTTGAAAATTCTCAATAGATTAGAATTCAGGTGTCCTTCATCCACTTTTAGCTCATCCAGCTCATGCAAAAAATCGCTTTTTCCCTGCTTCTCTTTTTCTCTTGCCTAGTGCGTGTCCAGGCCAACGACTCCCTCACGCTGGCACAGTCTTACATCAACCTGTCGCTGACTGTCGAATACTTCGACTCGCTGAGTTCGGAACGGGTAGCTCGCATCTTGCCCTTCCTCGAGGGCGAACTGAAGGGAATCAGTAACCAGCAATTTCGGCAAGAAAATGAGGTCCTACTCCTCCTCAGCGAGGCCCAACTCCAATTTTTGGAAACGAAACACTCCTTCGTCAATCGAAAATCCCTCACCCGCACCCAACTTCTCCATTGGAAAGCACAGTTGGATTCGGCGAATTCTCTTGTGAATGAAATTTGGAAATCCTCCCATCCCTCGGATTGGAAGGGGAATGAATATTACCAACTCATTGGGGTCACCAAAGAGAACTTCGAACTGCTCACGAAAGGCATTTCCTCGTTGAAAGATTCCCTCAATAAGCAAGTCAATCTGGACCTCTACCCGGATTTTAAGCGCCTTTACTTCAAAGCCAAAAACCAAGGAGACTACCAATTCGACTCGCTTCAATATTTAGTGGGGATTTATGGGATGTCTCTCAATTTTGAAATACTGGAAAACAGCGACTTTCCTAGAGAAAAAATCCCATCTAAGAATAATCCCAAAGGAACATTGCGATACGAATTGGCCCAAGGGATTGCCCTTATCAACCAATATCTTCAGCTGGATTACATCGCCAAAAAAGCTAAACATGTTGATTCGAGGCCAGAATTACATAATTCAATGGCGAAATTGAGAGTACAATTCAACCCTGAAGATTCTTTAAACTTCAACGACCTGTTTGGATTATATAGACAGGATATTCCAAAAGATGAATTTTTCAGGACCGAATTTTCAGCCAAAAATATCGATGACCTGAGTAAAAAGCTGAATAAAAAGTTTCCACTCAGACCGGGAGAGACCCTACGCTTGGATTTATCTCAAAATGCAGGCATGGGTCTTGAACCCAAACCCGCTGTTGAAAAATTCTACTTCCCCAAAGTCGCTCCTTTTCCCTCCTCCAAAATCGCCATCCCCGATTTCCTACCTGCCACTGAGCGACTCGGTGATGTAGACACCCATATCCGCAAAAGCTTTGAAGCCGCCGGCTATCAGGGTAGGCTGCACTACTTCTACCTGCACGAACCCGGCTTTGCCGTCACCACAGCCATCGAACGCATCCAAAAAGACGGTTCCCCGGTAAGTCCCGAAGACACCCGATGGGACCTGAGAGGCAATCCCAGCGGCAGCTTCTCCCTCTACCAAGTGTTTCGCTCGATATTCTTCGCTACTGAGAGCGACTTCCGCATCATTGCCTGCCTGGTCTCCGCCGCAGAAGCCCGCACGGGAAGTGAGCAAGGTTCCTTTGGCTTTTTCACCAGACTACTGGAAAACAGCTACTCTACCCTGCCCAAAGACCTGCGAAACATGAAACTGAAAGACAAAACCCTCACCATCCTCGTCTACCATTTTTTCCAAAGTGACATTGGACAGGTCCCTGTTCTCGATCAAAGCAAGCGACTCACCGTGAACCAACACCTCGAAAAAACCCCTAGCCTTCGCAACCTAACCGCCAACTGAGCATGAAAAAAGTAGATTTTTACCAGTCAAGAAAGAAACTCCTCACCCACTGGATCGTGGCCTCCCTGGTCATTTTTGTGACCTACTTTGTGGTAGCGCGCATGGGACGCTTCGGCCCCAGCGAGGGGGAAGTCTGGTCTTGGCTGTTTCAGTTTATCCTGCCTCCCCTGTCCCTGATGATCGGCGTGCTGATCGTCACTGTGACCCAGCCACCTGCCACCCAGGAGATCGATGCCTTTTTCTTCCGCCTCGCCTTGGGCATGTCCTATTTCTTTCTAGCGCTGATCTTTCTGTCCGCTTTTCTGGTACCCTTCATGCACCTGCAGTCCAATGCCAATCTCATCGTGACCGAGCAAATCCCCCTGATCAAATCCTTCAAAAGCTACGACAGCATCCTGATCCCCGTGCAAGGCCTGTCCACACTGACCTTAGGGCTGTTTTTCAGTAAGAAATAATCAGCAGAAACCCATTAAAACACATCTATTCAAGTACTTAACCCGTGATAAATCGAACCTAATGAGCACATTTTCCAACAAAACGGCAGTAGTGACCGGCGGTGGGTCAGGGATCGGAAGAGCCTTGGCGATCGAGCTGGCCTCGAGAGGAGCCAAAGTCTGTGTGGCAGACCTCCACCTGGAAGCAGCGCAACAAGTCGCCGAAGCCTGCGGACCCAAGGCCCGCGCCATAAAACTGGACGTAAGGGATGCCGCAGCCGTGAAGGATTGCATCGATTCCTTTACCTGGGAAATGGGCCGGCTCGACTACCTCTTCAACAATGCCGGCATCGGCATCGGGGGTGAGACGGATGAGATCCCGCTCGCCGCCTGGCAACACATCGTGGACATCAATGTCTACGGCGTACTCCATGGCGTACTGGCAGCCTATCCCATCATGGTCAAGCAGGGCTTCGGGCACATCGTCAACGTCGCCTCCCTCGCCGGATTGGGGCCTGCCCCACTCTTGGCGCCCTATGCCCTGACCAAGCATGCCGTGGTAGGACTGAGTACCAGCCTGCGGATGGAAGCCGCCCCGCGTGGGGTAAAGGTCAGTGCCCTATGTCCTGCCGCCATCGAAACTCCCATCTTGGACAGTGAAAACCCCAGTCAATTCAGAATCAAGTGGTCACCCAACCTCCGTCGCTTCCTGACTGCTCTGGCCGGTCCTCCCTACCCCGTGGACCAATGCGCCAGCGAGGCACTGGATGCCGTAGAAAAAAACAAGGGTACCATCGTCCTACCGGGCCGTGCACGGGTGGCTTGGCTGATCGGTAGAATGTCTCCTTCCCTGGTAGAAAAGCTCGGCCAAAAAGCAGTAGCCGTCGAACGCCAATCCCGTGGGTAGTATAATCTAAATTCACCGCAGACTAATTTTTCACCGCAAAGACGCAGAGGGCGCAGAGAAGTCAACTTAGATAGTTCAAGTCTTCAGACCTGCCTGCAGCAGGCAGGCTTGGACTTACCTGTATACAGTCTTCAGACTGCTCATTAAAAACTCCAATTCCTCCGCGTTCTCTGCGTCTCTGCGGTGCAATCAAAAAAATCACCGCGGAGTCGCAGAGGACGCAGAGAAGATCTTTCTTAGGACCGATTTAGTGAATATTTCAATAGGAACTTTCTTTTCCCTCCGCGTTCTTGGCGCCCCTGCCTACTGCAGGCAGGTCTGCGGTGAGCCTTAAAAACTCCATTTCCTCAGCGTTCTCTGCGTCACTGCGGTGCAAACAAAAAAATCACCGCGGAGTCGCAGAGGACGCAGAGAAGATCTTTCTTAGGACCGATTTAGTGACTATTTCAATAGGAACATTCTTTACCCTACGCGTTCTTTGCGCCTCTGCCTACTACAGGAAGGTCTGCGGTGAGCCTTAAAAAATCCATTTCCTCCGCGTTCTCTGCGTCTCTGCGGTGCAATCAAAAAAATCACCGCGGAGTCGCAGAGGACGCAGAGAAGATCTTTCTTAGGACCGATTTAGTGAATATTTCAATTGGAACTTTCTTTTCCCTCCGCGTTCTTGGCGCCCTTGCCTACTGCAGGCAGGTCTGCGGTGAGCCTTAAAAACTCCATTTCCTCCGCGTTCTCTGCGTCTCTGCGGTGCAATCAAAAAAATCCCTAAATTTTTCACCCAAAATCCACCTAACATTTAATTATCTAAAAATTACTTTTTATTTTCAAATCGCAGTCAGGGAACGAACCCTGCGACAATTTTTCCTTCTAACTTTTATCAAACGATGCATCGAAAACTACCGAGCCAACTTGCTCAACCTGCCCAAAGGCCACAACCGGTAAATCCGGAGATTTTTCAAAACCAACACAGGAAATTTAATTAGAATACCAAAATCTTAAAAAGCCACTAGGTGCACGAAGGGGGCTAGGATTGGGGGTGTATGGGTCCGATAGTTTCAATGATGAAGCAATTGGAGAAAATTACACCACAAAAGTTCAATATGACAAATTTAATAGAGACAGATGGATAAAATAACTATTCTACACATTTCAGATATTCACTATGAATATAATGAACCTGAAAATCAAGGGTTAATACTAAGTTCTTTTTTCAAAGATTTAGAGTCTCAACTTGACCAAACAAACAAAGAAAATACATATTGTATTATATCTGGAGACCTTGTTAACAAAGGTAACTCGGAAAAAATTTACAAAGATTTTTATGACAACTTTATTGTAAAACTAGTAAAAAGAGTACCTATTCAAAATATTTTTTGTACTCCTGGTAATCACGACCTAAATAGAAATGAAATCGAAAGTAACCTTCAGGAACATGAAAAGATTTTTAACCAAATATATAAAGAAACTGAGTTTAACGATTTCCTTAGAGAAAAGGATAACATTTTGCATAAGAAATTTAAATTTTACAAACTTTTTTATACTGAAAAACTTCAATCTTCAAATTTTAACCTAAATGGATTTTCTGAAGTGATTGTTCCTGAAATTACGCTCTATTTTCTTAACTGTTCCTTAATGAGCTATGGGGGCTTAAATGGCATTGACGATAAGGGTAGGCTAAGAATTGAGACATCAGGAATAAATGAATGGATAAATAACAACCAAGGCAGATTAAAAATCTTAGTTATGCACCATCCAATTGAATATTTAACTTCTTATGCCAAAAGAGAACTTAATTCCATGCTTAAAAATGGAATTGATATACTCATTTCTGGTCATATTCATGACCAAGAAATAAGCCATTCCTATGTTTCGGATAATGGAGGAATCATTAAACTAGGTTCACCTCAATTATTTTCAAACAAACCTGACCTCAATGGCTATTCCATTTTGACATTTATTGATAAAAAAATTGATACAATAAACTATAGAGAATGGATTCCAAGGCAAAGAAAATTCATGAAAGGACAAAATTTTTCTGGAACTGAGGATGGAATTTGGAGTTTTAAAAGAAACGAAATTACAAGTGATGATTTTATTTCCATGAAATTAAAATCTAACTTTAATAAAGCAATGAAGTCATATTCACAAACTCCTAATTGGGTTGAAAGATATTTTACGACTAATTCACCAAATAACCCTAAGAAAACAGATATAAAAAAAATAGATTACATAAATCTTATTAATGATCCTAAAAACTATCATATAATAGCAGCTCCACAATTCGGATTAACCAGTTATGCTCATTATTTGGCTCTTAAAGCCTGGGAAATTAAAAAAGAGTGTTGGATATACTTGGATGCACATAATTGGACTTTTGGAAAGTACCATACAGACTTAGAAGAAGCAATAGCTGATTTAAACATTCAACAAAATTCGGTTAGTGGAATTTTGCTTGATCATTGGAGAAACAATGCTAAAGATTCTAAGAAGATAATTGAAAACATTCGTAAAAATTTTCCCAAGGTTCCAATTTTCATATTTTCAAACTATCATGACAATATAGTTCTTGAAGGATTAGACTCAGAAGAGAGTCATGAAGGTTTTAGTCAAATATACTTATGCGAATTAAATAGAAAAGGATTAAGGAATATTGTTCAAAATTTTAATAGCATTCATCAAATAGCGGAAGAGAATCTTGTCTTACATCGGCTTGATGTTGATTTAATTGATTTAAACATTCATCGTACTCCGATTAATTGTATTCAGTTATTAATTGCATTTATAAATGATTTTGAAGACAGGCCAATAAATCGTTCAAAAGTATTTAAAAATATTTTGAAAGTAATTTTCGATAATCCAGGAAACCTATTCTACGGAGATACAATTGATGAAGAAAACTGTGGTTTTATTGTTGGTTATTATTGCGAACTTCTTCTTGGTAGAAATGAAGAAACATTTACAGAATCTGATTTTTTGAGTAAAACTCATTTTTTCTGTGAAAAACATCACAATACTACTAATGTAAATGACTTATTACAAATCCTAAAGAATAACCAAATAGTTGTAAACTTCAACGGATATCTACGTTTTCGATTCTCCTATTGGATTTATTATTTCGCAGCATTGAGAATGAAAGATTCAGAGGATTTTAAATCTTACATGCTCAAAGACAAACATTCGCTATATTACCCTGAGATTATAGAATTTTATACTGGTATAGATGGAAGAGCTGAGGACATAGTAAAAATGTTAATTGTTGACCTTGATGCTCTTTCAAACAAAGTATATTCTAAACTAAATGTATCAGGAGACATAAACCCATATAAAGACATTAAGTGGGCATTAAATGAAACCGTTAAAGGAATGACTCAGGAGCAATTAGAGCAAAATATTAAGGATTCTGGGGTTCCTGTGGAAATTAAAGATATTGTTGCTGATAAAAACTATGATAGCGTAAAGCCTTATACACAAACTATTTCAAACTACTTCGAAGAGTATGATGTAAAAAACTTAATAGATTTGATTAAATCATCTTCAAGAGCATTAAGAAATAGTGAATTTGTAAATCCCAACTTAAGAGAGGAATTGTTAAAGAACATTTCAATTGCTTGGAAAGCCTTAATGCGTGCACTTTATCTAATTTCCCCTGTACTTGCAAAAAATGGCTTTGGTGGTGTAGGTGGTGCAAGGTTTCAATTAACTGAAGATTTCCCGAAAGAGTTTAATGAATGTTTGAAAAGTATAATATTTGCGATGCCATTTAATTTACATTTTTGGTTTAAGGATGATTTGTTTTCCGATAAACTAAGAATACTTTTCCGTGAGTTTAGGTCAAAAGAGACTGACCTAACTGTTAAGCACATTTTGGCATTAATGGAGTGTTATGCTAGACCAGTAGGATGGAAAGAATCAATTTTAAATTACATTGAAGGTATTGGAAAGAATTCTTTCTATCTCGGTAATTTATATACTAATCTTAGAGCAAATTATTCGACAGGCTTTCTAACTTCCTCAGAGTTAAAAGACACAGAGTATTTAATAAAAGCTTGCTGGATTAAACATAAAGAAGGAAGTCCAAGACCCGGTATAAACACCGTTTCTAAAGTTCCTAATAATGTACTACCACCAAGAAACATAAAAAATATTGATGAAGAAAAGAGATAACTACTCCCCACTGAGCGTAGTTTATCCTCTCAATTATTGAAGTTTAGATAAGTGCTGGGTGCCCCCACTGAGCGTAGTTTCTCCTCTCAAACATTGAAGTTCAGATAAGTGCTGGGTGAAGTTTGTAACTTCACCCTCCTATTCTAACGAATTTGTAATTCGCCATTAGGCTAAGAATAGTATCTTCACCATCAACAAACTACCCGATTATCCAAAAACCAAATCATGAAATTCGGAAAGACAATTAAGATATTTCTAATTGATGGTGAGCCAAATGGGCGGATGAGTTGTGAGCTTTCCAACTGGTCTGGAAAGGCATACAAAATCCCTAGAATTAAAATAAAAGATTGTTCAGACCGAGAAGATTTAACCAGTACAGGAGTTTACCTTTTGTTTGGAAAGGATGATGATGGGAAAGATCAGGTTTACATAGGTGAAGCAGAATCAATCCTCAAAAGACTTAATCAACAATTGACATCCAAAGACTTTTGGAATGAAGCCATTGTTTTCATCAGTAAAGATGAAAACCTGAATAAGGCACACATCAAATACCTTGAAAACAGGCTACACGACATTGCGAAAGCAGCTAATCGCTACAAGATCGACAACTCGATTGTTCCAACCCAATCCTCCATTTCCGAATCTGACCGAGCAGAAATGGAAGAATTCATTGAATACATCAAGCTTCTGGTAAACACTCTGGGCCACAAAGTATTTGATGAGAAAAGAGAGTTTAAAGCAAAGCAAAAACAGGCTACATTTTTCATAAAAGCTGCGCGAGGTGCAGACGGCCAAGGAGAGCAAAGTTCAGATGGATTTGTAGTATTCAAAGGCTCAAAAGCCGCCGCAACTGTAGTTAACTCCATGAGTCCAAGTTTCATGAAATTGAGACAGAAGCTTATCGATGAAGGAGTTCTTGCTGATAAACGCGAATACCTTGAATTTGTGGATGATTACATTTTCGGCAGTCCATCTACCGCAGCAATCATGGTTATGGGAAGAAGTGCAAACGGGCTGACCGAGTGGAAAACAAAAGATGGAAAAACGCTCAAAGAATTTGAAGCGAACGAAAAGTCAGTAAAAATTTAATCCTCTTTCCTAAAGTACTATCACCCTCCCCACCGAAATCAAAAACAACCCCGTCCACAACCAGCTGCGCCAGCGGTTGACTCGAAGGAGGTTGGGGAGATGGCCGGCCAGGATTCCCTCCCGATCGATCTTCTCGTGGATGGGAATCGCAATCAAAAACGTATTGACCCAAATCCCTGCCAGCAGCAATCCGTCCGTAAGGTAAGCGAGCGGATCACCCAGAATCTGCCAAGCGATCAGGCCCGTCTGTAAAAACATCATTGGCCCCACGAAGTAGAGGATCTTTTGGGTGTACAGTCGGTGCCAAGATTTGAGTTTTTCCTCGGCGATCTGGGCAAAAGAAGGATAGATAATCACCTGCACCAACCACACCAAAATAAACAGCCCGGTATCCACCGAAAGACGAATTGCATCCATAGTTCTATTTTTTAGTTAGAAATTCCTCGCTCCTTGCCCAAACTTTGAAACTTGCTTCCATCAATTTCCTCAAATCAGGGGTTAAAGTATCCAGCTGCTAGCATTTCAAATGGTTAAAAGAGCAATTAAAGGCCCTGCTTTTGGAAATCTTCGGTCTTCGGTCATCGGTCGCCTGTGCTGAGCAACTAGTACTGAACTTGTCGAAGTAAGTCGAAGCATCCTGCCCAATTTTAGAGAAACAGAAGTTTGCAGACAGAATAGCCTAAACAAAGGAATATATTACCGGAGCTGCCACTGGGTCTCGGTATGCACTCGCTTGAGGATCAGGAAAAAAGGAACCCACCAAATCAGGTCGTTGGTATAGAGGGTATAGCTGAACTGAAAGGGGATTTCCTGCAGGACCAGGTAATTGAATAAGAAACCAATTGGACCGAAGATTTTTCCCAGAAAACCGACCGCTACGATTGGCCAGTGCTTCAGCGGATTATAGCTTGCCCACCAGTAGCCGAGACCGTACACGCCTACGATCATTCCGGTGCCTTGCCAAATGGTGGGATGCTGGAGTGGAGCCATTCCTGTCCATTCGAAAAACGTATGGGGCCAAATCACCACCCATGCACCCCAAAGTATATTGTAAACTGCTGCCAGTCGGAGGCAGGTTGCCATCCAATCGGGATAATTTTTTTCCATGTCCTAAGGACAATCCCCGAGGCAAAAAGTTTGAAAATCTGCCCAAACTTTTTCAAAAGAACTGAGGTGGTTTAGGTCTAAAATTCACCGCAGGGACGCGGATAAAACCGAATGGTTCAAGTCTTCAGACCTGCCTGCAGCAGGCAGGCTTGGACCACTTGAATGCAGTCCTGCCCTCCGGGAGGCGGGCTTCCGACTGCTTTTAATTGAAACTAGTTTTTCCCGTGTTCTTCCCATTTTGCAATCGGGAAGCCCTAGCTGGGAATTTGTAATTCCACCCTTAAGCGCTGCTAATTCTGCTCGGTTGGTCAACGAGTGCTTACATAAATAACCCCAACCAAGCTTCGAAGCCCCTGCAGCGTCAAAAATCCTGAGAATTGACACATTTCCCCGCCTTTTTAGGTAAATTGTATAAATCCCAATCCCGGGACACCACGCTCAGACTGAAAAGATGAAACTACTTATTCAAAATATGGTAAGTCAGCGGTGCAAAATGGTAGTCAAGGCTCAGTTGGAAAAATTAGGTATAGGTTTCAACTCCATCGAGCTTGGCGAGGTACAGCTGACCACTCCGCTGTCCGAATCCAACAGAAGCTTGCTCCAGGCTGAGTTGCACGAGTGGGGCTTGGAACTGATGGTGGACGAAAAGACAATGTTGATCGAAAAGATCACCAACATCATTGTAGAAATGATCCATTACAAGGAAGATGTGCCGCACGTCAATTTTTCCCTTTACCTCAGTGACAAAATCGGTCAAGACTATCACAAACTGGCCAAGGTATTTTCCAAGACCAAAGGCATTACAATCGAGCATTTTATCATCCTGCATAAAGTGGAAAAAATCAAGGAATTCATCATCTATGGCAACCTCAATCTGACGGAGATATCCAATAAAATGCACTACACGAGTGTAGCCCATCTTTCCCGCCAATTTAAACAGGTCACCGGGCTGACTCCCTCCTATTTCAAATCACTAGCCATCAAAAAGCGGAAGAACCTCGAGGATTTGTAATTTTTTTTGGTGAGCATCTTCTCTAATTATACAACAATTCGTTCGAATTGTATAACACATTAGAAATCAATGTTTTTCAACTTTATGTCGTTGTGAAACCTCCTTCACAGCAAGGATAACTTCCCCATGAAAACCAATCAAAAATTGCAGAGAGCCGGGAAAAACGCCATCCAAACTGAGCAGCTGCTGCCTGCTTCTGAAATTGGTTTCACAGCTAAAGACGGTAACGTTTCACTGACCGGTGTGGAGGACTCCTATGCAAGGAGGCCGCCAACTGAACATGCGGCCCAAAAAGCAATTGGGGAGAACGATTTGGTCGAAAAAACTGAGGTGAAGTTTCACAGCTTGTTGAGAAAAACGGATGCAGAGATTGCCAATCAAGGCCTAAAAACCTCGAAAAACAACTCATCAGTCTCAAAAGACGAAGTGACTGTTAAAGCAGAAAAAGTTTGGGGCTCCCTGAAAGGCGAATTTCGCGTGATTTATCAAAAAGAATCTGCCAAACAGCGGCCACACTATCTATCTGGTCGAAAAGGTGTCACCAAAGCCCTCAAAATAAAATTGCGATTGGAGAATGCCGACAAAAGAAGGGACATAGAGGCAGCACTTGGCAGAAGCTTGTCCATAGACACTAGCGACATTATCGTAACCGTATCAGGCACCACCGTTACCTTGACCGGTACAGTCAACTCCTGGTATCAAAAAGAAGAAGCCGGCCGCATTGCATCAACTATGCCGGGTATTTGGCAGGTGAAAAATGAATTGGCTGTAGACAATGAATACGCCTTCACTTAATTGAAGAATCCAACTATTCCATTACATATTATTTACCACTTAAACACAATGATTATGAATACGTCAGAAACCAATCCCAAAAATCAAATCGTAGGTACTCCCAAGGAAGAAATCCAAAAAGGGATCGAAAACCACAAACTAGCAGCCAGACACTATGAAGCTGCAGCCAAGCATCATCATGAGGCTGCAAAACACCATGAAAATGGACATCATGATAAAGCAGGGGAAAGTGCTAAAAAAGCGAATGAATACTCCGGTCTCGCTTATAAGGCACAAAAAGAGGATATGAAGCAGCATGCTCCGCAACTTTAAGCTGAACAGGAACTACTTAAAAGCGCTGAGAAATTCAGTGCTTTTAAGTTTGATTTTCCCACTATGCCCTACCCTCAGCATGGGGCAAACTGTACAATCCGTCCCCTATGTAGACCTAGACCGATACGCAGGAAAATGGTATGAAATTGCCTCATTTCCACAGCGATTTCAAAAAGGCTGCGAGTGCACCACGGCGGAATATACAATGACCAAGAAGGGTTACCTTCTGGTCGAAAACAGATGCCAAAAGGATGGTCCCACCGGAAAACAATCCTACATCAAAGGCAAAGCATTTGTTGTGAAAAACAGCGGAAACGCAAAACTCCGCATACAATTTTTTTGGCCCTTCAGAGGAAAATACTGGATACTTGATTTGGCTGACGATTACAGCTATGCGGTAGTAGGGCATCCCAACAGAAAGTACCTCTGGATCCTTTCCAGAACACCGGAACTGGACGATTTACTTTATCAAAAACTCATTTCCCGGGTAGAAACCATGGGATTTGACAGTTCAACACTTACACGAACTAAACAACTTTAACATGAAAAATCCCATTCTAGTAGCTCTCCTCGTGACAGCTATTCTATCCGGGTGTACTCCCTCTCCCACCAAAGAAGTAAAGAACGCCGAGAAAACTCTGGCCGAAGCGGAAAGCGACCTTAAAATAGCGCAGGAAAAAGAAAATGAAGCCGCCAAAGCCAAAAATCTGGCTGAATGGAGGGCGTTTAAACATGAAGCTGACAGCACCCTAGCCGTTATGGAAGAGGACTTGATCCGACTCGAGGCCAGGAGTAAAAAAGAAGGTAAAACCAAACAGCTGCTGCAGGCCGACTATGCCAAAGCTAAAATTGACATTGCTGTACTTAAAGAAAAACTCAATAAAAGATCCCAGGAATTTGAGGATGACATGCATCACTTTGACTCCAATGTCTACAAGAAAAACCAAGCCTTCAGCCGCGAATTCAACCATGATATGGATGAATTTAGAAAGGCTTTCAATGACTTGTTTACCGACAATACCGACTGATCGGGACGTTAAGGTTTCACTGGTGCAACTGATTTTTCCTTAATCAAGCAAGTTTAGCCGCTCATATTTGGAGGGATGATCATTGAGGCAGGCGCGTTTCCCCTCTTTTCCTTTTCCAAATAGCGTGATTAGAATCAAATTCACCTTGGATTTCTCTTTGATTTGAGCTGCCATGTTTTTTCTCACTGGCAACTCTATCCCGACCAAGATTATCCCGCTCTTCCCGATTTGCAATCGGGAAGCCCTATCCTGGGGATTAGTAATTCAACTTTAGATGAAATTGATCTCTCGCCAAGACGGTAAGTCACCGAATGGTTCAAGTCTTCAGACTTGGACCACCTGTATGCAGTCTTCAGACTGCTTGTATTTGAAACTAGTATTTCCCATGCTCTTCCCGATTTGCAATCGGGAAGCCCTATCCGGGAATTTGAAAATTCAATTTCAACAACTGCCTTGGAAGTATTTTTTTCTTCATTCTTTTGGCTTGACCCAAAAGAACCAAAAGGTCAAGACACAGCAAAGCTCCAGCCGCACAAGGCCGGACGCTGGCCCGCTGCTGTGTCGGCCCACGCGCCTATCCGAACCGATTGGTTCAAGTCTTAAGACCTGCCGGCAACAGGCAGGCTTGGACTAACCTGTATGCATTCCTGTCCTCCGGGAGGCGGGCTGTAGACTGCAATTACTTACCATTAGTGTTTCAAGCCAACTTTTCCAAAGTTTAGAACTTTGGAAAAGTTAAATTTGGTGGAGCTCCAAACCGAGAGATTACTAAACACTAAAAATGACCACTAGCCATCAGCATAAAGTTCAGTACGACAGCTTTGTCTGGATCGACATCTGCCACCCGAGCAAGGCCAGCCTAGATCAAATCGCAGCCGAAAATCAACTGGACTTCTTCCAAATCAAGGACAGTTTGGAGCCTGGACACTTGCCCAAGTTTGAAAAGCAACCTACCTACAACTTCCTTATTTTAAGGGCATTTACATCCACCATTCATCAAGGAGCCACCACCATCAATGAGCTGTCCAACAAGATTGCTTTCTTTTATAACGACCAGAAGCTGATCACCATCCATCGAAAGCAATTCGACTTTTTAGAAGCGATCAACAAAGCGTACCAAAACCCGGAGGAGATCCTGCTGCATCTGATTCATAAAATGGTGCAGACCTATGAACAGCCGCAACAAGTCTTGGACGAGAAAATTACCGAAATAGAGAAAACCATTTTCCTGAAAGACTACACGAGAGTATCCCTGAAGGACCTCTACTTTTTGAAATCACAGGCACGAATCACCAAAAAACTCCTCCACCTTTTCCAACAGGTAATCCAGCAAATCGAAGTAAGCGAGCCATCCAAAACAGCCTTGCAGGACATCAAAGACCAGCTGGTAAGCTTGATTTTGAATTACGACGAAGTCTTGGAAAACGCCAACAACTTGCTCCACACCTACCTCTCGGTCAACTCCCAAAAGAGCAATGACGTCATGAAGCTGCTGACCATATTTTCAGCCTTCTTTTTGCCCTTGACCTTTGTGGTAGGGATCTACGGGATGAACTTTGAGCACATGCCCGAACTCAAATGGGAGATGGGTTATTTTTTCACACTTGGCATCATGGCTGCCATTTCGCTGATTATCTACCTGTGGTTTAAACGAAAACGAATTCTCTAGCCCACCTTTTCCAAAGTTTGATACTTTGGAAAAGGTTATCTCCGGTTTTGATAAAGCAATTCAATCCACTCTCCTAGTTTTTTGACCAATATTTGATTTTTGGCTTTCCGCTTCCTTGATTTTGAATAACTTATAGACACTTAACCAAAACCACATCATGGAAAAACTACGCAAAGAGGATATTCCTCAGGAAGCTTTTGACCTCTACGACTACTACTGCCACAACAAGCTCGACCGCAGGACTTTTGTGGAAAAATTATCAGCCTATGCCGTCGGAGGCATCACCGTCACGGCGCTCATGAGCAGCATGATGCCCGACTATGTCAATACCCGCACCATCGAACCTACCGACGAACGCATGCAGAGTTCGGACTACGTGATGTACGACTCACCCAAAGGCGGAGGACAGATCAAAGGCTTGCTCTCCAAGCCTGCCGGTAAGGGAAAATTCCCGGGAATCGTGGTCGTTCATGAAAACCGTGGGCTCAATCCTTACATCGAAGACGTAGGAAGAAGATGTGCAGTGGATGGCTTTATTTCCATCGCTCCAGATGCATTGACCCCGCTTGGGGGCTATCCTGGAAATGATGATGAAGGCCGTACCATGCAGGCCAAGCGAAATCGTGATGAAATGCTCGAGGACTTTATCGCTGCCTATGAATACCTGAAAAATCACCCGGATTGCAATGGCAAAGTGGGAGTGGTGGGTTTCTGCTTCGGAGGCTGGATCTCCAATGCCATGGCGGTAAGAATTCCCGACCTGAAAGCCGCGGTACCTTTTTATGGCGGACAGCCCGCAGTAGAAGATGTGCCGAAAATCAAAGCTCCACTATTGGTCATCTACGCCGAACTCGACGAGCGTGTGAACGCAGGTTGGCCAGCCTACGAAGAAGCACTAAAAGCCCATGGCAAGAAGTATGAAATGATCAACTATCCGGGGGTAAATCACGGTTTCCACAACAATACGACGCCTCGCTACGACGAAGCTGCTGCAAAGGCCGCTTGGGAAAAGACGATCGCGTTTTTCAAAGCGAATCTGAAGTAATCGGATCCTTCCAACTCTTTCAAAATTTAGTGTACTCTTTCAAGTCCTCTGACCGGAGGACTTGTTTTTTTGTCCAAATCTGAACAAGCTCTTCTGGGGTAAAAAAAATAATGCGCTGAATTTCAGCATAAAGTAAATTTTGTAGCAACTCCAGAAAAAAATCCGTTTTTAAACTCAGATTCTAAAAAGAAATAAGATCAAGTTTATGAAACCTGCTTTTTCGATTCAACATCTAGGCGTACTTCACCCCACCACCCTTTTCAACTCACCAAGAATTAGAACGCTTGGATTGCAATTAGTCTCCCTGTTGTCCTTTGCCCTATTGTCGGGTTGCAACTTGGGAGGAGACGCTTTCTCAGCAACCGTTCAACATCGAATCGAGCACTCCATCAACTACCGAATAGCCAGAGCCAAGGAATATAGCGAGCCCATTTATGATCAAACGCGGGCCTCCCTGACTTTAACCCTTTCCCTCGAAGATCTTGGCAATGGAAGGAATACTGTCATCTGGGACACCACCTTCAGCATGCGCTCCATCCGGGAGTTTCCCGCCCCGAATACCCCTTTGGTTTTTCAAAAAGATATTAAGAGAAATGTCAACCCGAACGAGGTGCTTCGGATCTCCCAAAGCCTCCAATTCCGAGACCGAGACAATACGGTTTGGTCTGAGGCAAAAGGAGAAATCATCCCCAGAGATATCCGATTCAAACAACTAGACATCACGCTCTGACAATGCCCCTTCGACTGGCATCATGTCCAAAAATCACATTATCCAAGACCTCATGAATAAAACAATGACAAGAGTTCCTGTGACTCTTTTGGCTGTTATCCTTTTGGCAAGTTTGGTTTCTTGTAGTCCTTTCCAACTTGGTCTCCTAGGCAATGCTTGGTTGGGTCATGAAACCCATGATGTGACTGGACGCATGGGCCTCCTGATCAAACAAAAAATAAGGTTTGCAGAGTACGAGACCATGGTTGTCAAGCGGTCTTGGACCAGAGGAAGTAATGGGTATTCAGGACTTGGATTTGGCACATTCGGGACAGGTCAGTACGTTAACCTTATCGGTAGAGAATACATTGACCGAAAACAAACCATTCGATTTGATTTATCGGATGGAGGTAACAGAGGTTCTACAGTTTTTGCCGTTTCCCAATTTCAGGCCTCCAATCTCCTTCTGGGCAATAATCGTGGACTCCTTTCCATTGGAATCGATCTTTTGGAATATAAAAGCGGAAATTTCTCGAACTTATTTTTTGCTCAGATCTACAATCCGGACTCGGAAGAACCTTGGCAGCTTGTTCTTAATAATGATCGTGCGCAGCGGTTTCCGAAGGAATGCGCAGGAACGATAGCCAAAAGTTCGGGGGAATACTACACGATTTTCCCGGTTTCAACCCTACAGAATTCCGAAGGAAAAATCATGTCCATGCCCTTTGGGTCGATTGGTTTTGAAATTAGAAATTCCTCGGGACGACCCTTGGCAGCTGTAAACATCTCCGAAAGAGGCCAAGTCCATTTTGCAAGAAATTTAGATCCTGAGGTTCGATTTCTGATGGCCAATATCAGCACAGCATTGCTGCTGCAAGAAGTGATTGGGTGATTAGACCCACTAGGCAGTCTTCAGATTGCTTTTGGTTGAAACTAGTATTTCCGGCTTTTACAGATTTGTAACCGGAAAGCCTCTGACCTAATTGGTTCAAGTCTTCAGACTTGAACCTTTTTGTATGCAGTCTTCAGACTGCTAGAAGGTATGTTGTTGTTTTAGCAGCAAAGGCTCTAGAGAAGGGAAAGGCTAAAGCTATTTCTATTTGAGACTGTTCAAATAACTGTGTCAAAATTTAAACCATTAAATTTTGACTATGAAAGAAGACAAAGAAGAGTTTGATTTCAAGGCTTTCGCCAAGCAGGCCGGAGATGCGCTTCGGTCAGGTAAGCCA
>NZ_JBHSKS010000016.1:0-75701 GCF_042657405.1 Algoriphagus aquatilis | reverse complement strand
TATACTCGAGTGCTAGGAATTATTCTGGTTTGAAGGGTTTGATAGAAGTAGATTATTGGTAATAAAGGTTTCTAAGCCAATTGCAAATTGGTAAGGATATGAGGGTGAAGTTGCAAACTTCACCCAGCACACAACCGAACTTCAGAGTTGCTGAGTAGATACTACGCCTAGAGGGGGCTTGGAACTGACGGGCATCGGCTACGAGTACGCCCCCTCTGGGAGTAGTAGGAATATGATTAGGACTAGGTGTAGATTGCATCTACACCTTTATATAAATACAAATTTGTAATTTGCTTACGATGCAAGATCTGAAGAAAGTGAGCCAATTAAAAATTGGTAAGGATATTAGGGTGAAGTTGCAAACTTCACCCAGCGCCAAACTGGACTTCAGAGTTGCTGAGTAGAGACTACACCTAGGGGGGACAGCGTGACCCTGTCGGTACACGGGAAGTTTCTGGACAAGAAGAAAGCAAGAGTCAATGAGGCCAGCTTCGCCGCGATGGGCGGCAAGACGGCCCTGCTGGATCAGCTGAACGAACTGGCGCTGAACAGCCAAATGGCCGGAGGGCCTAACCCGATCGCGGTGCTGAATCTGGTGGACATCGTGGCCAAAGACCTGCAGAAGAAGGAAACCCCGGAAGCCTACCTGATCTATGCGCTGTATGACGAAGACAGCAATAGATACGAAGTCGGCAAGAAAGTCCTGACCCGAAACGCTGCCAACCAACACGAGGAACTGGAAGAGAAACTGGCGATCAAGAAAAATGGGTATATTGAAACCTTCGTGGTCAATGAAACATCGCAAGATGTCTGGTTTGACAACTTCAAGATCTTAAGCCAAGGTTCGATTCTAGTGCAGGAGACGCATTATGATCCATGGGGCTTGGAACTGACAGGCATCGGCTACGAGTACGCGGGGGTGAAGAAGAATAACTGGAAATTTCAGAGTCAGGAATCAATTGATGATTTAGGACTGAATTGGAGTTCTTTCAAGTGGAGAAATCATCAGCCAGATATTGGAAGGTTCTTTAATATTGATCCCCTAGCTGATAAATATGTACACAATAGTCCGTATGCTTTTAGTGAAAATAAGGTAGTTGCGCATGTTGAACTTGAAGGATTAGAGTCAGTATCAATCCAAACAGAAGGTCGTGGCATAGTACCTGTTGCTGGAAATTTAAGTTTTACAGCTAGTGGTTCATATGGAATTGCCATTGGAACCAGAAAAGATCAGAAGGGTATACATGCTGTACAATATATTAATGGATCAATGGGGCCAGCGTCAGGAGCTGGAATAGCAGGAGGGGTTGGAACATATTTAAATAGTGGAAACTTAGAGGATTTGTCAGGACTTAGTTTCGGGATAGGAGGTTTTCTGGGAGGTGCTCCAACAGGGTTACCAGATGGTTCTTTTGAATTCAATACTTCTGCTGATGGCTCTCAACTTGGAGGAATGATTCCTTTTGTTTCACCTGGAAAAGCTCTTGGAGGTGGAGTTTGGGCTGAAGCCTCATATACTCAATTCCTTGGAGAACCAGTTAGTGTTTCTAATATGTCTGAAGGAGATTTGGGAAATTTTGCTGAAAAGCTTGGTGTTTCTATTGAACAGTTTTCAAAAATTCTAAACGATGTGACAAAATATGTTAATAGTCAGAATAATAGAAATACATCTACAGATAGTCTTAAAAGCGACCTGAAAGAGAATAGTTTAACTAAAACTGATGCAACTAGAGTTGAAATTAATAGAAGGATTAAAAAAGACTAAATTTAATTATTAATGTATTTTAGATACTTCCTTTATTTAATAGGTTTTCATTTGGTTATTACCATAATTTATCTCTATATTATATATTTATTGAACGAAAAATACTCAATTATATTTAGGGGGAGATCAATATTTTTTTCCTTAATCCGTAAGGAGATAGTGGAAATAATTAATTATGAATTTAATGATTTATCTATTCTTAAAAAATTAAAAATTCTATTGGTACTCCATGATTTATTATCCATAACTGGAAAAATAATTTTATCAACCTTAATAATATTAATATCACTATTTGTTTCAAAATTATAGGGAAAGCCCCATCCCGATAGTGATGCTGAATCTGGTGGACATCGTAGCCAAGGACCTGCAGAAGAAGGAGACTCCGGAAGCCTACCTGATCTATGCCCTGTATGACCAAGACAGCAACCGATATGAGGTGGGCAAGAAAGTCCTGACCCGCAATGCAGCCAACCAACACGAGGAACTGGAAGAGAAACTGGCAATCAAGAAAAATGGGTATATTGAAACCTTCGTGGTCAACGAGACCAGTCAGGACGTATGGTTCGACAACTTCAAGATTCTGAGTCAGGAATCGATCCTAGTACAAGAGACACACTACGATCCTTGGGGCTTGGAACTGACGGGTATCGGCTACGAGTACGCCGGGGTGAAGAAGAATAAGTACCTCTACAACGGCAAGGAGCTGATTGAGGACGCTGGACTGCAGTACTACGACTACGGGGCAAGGATGTATGATCCGGTGATCGGGAGATGGGGTGTGGTGGATCCGTTAGCAGATTATCCGAACCAAATAGATAAGTCACCTTATGCTTATGGATGGAATAATCCAATTAGATACATTGACCCTGATGGAAGATGTCCAAATGGATGCAGTGAAGGAGAAAAGACTAAGGATCTTTATGCGGAAGGGGCAGTTGTACAAAACAGATGGGGAGCTTCTCAATTAAGAGATGGGAAATGGCATATTATTTCAAGAGCGCCAATGACAGAAAATAGTTCTGAAGGAATTAGGATTAATGGATTCTTTGGAGGAGGAAGTAATTCTTTTGAGAATGCACAAAGCGGCGGAGGTGGTGATTTTTGGAGTACTACAGCTAGTTTTATAAATTCATATACAAGTCCAAAAGCTGATTTTGTTGGCGGTGCTGCTGAAAACAAAATTGGTAATATACTTCTAGACAGAGGAAAGTACGGTAGATTACATCCCGAAACTATTATAAGGACACCAGTTGTAAATATTAGCGTACCAACCAAACTCTTACAGAATACAGGAACTGCCCTCAAATGGGGTGGTAGGGCTTTTGGATTTGTTGGATTACTTGGCACATATGCTCAATATAGAACGGGAGCAATTGGAGGTTCTGAAGCTGCATTAGATGCTACTTTTGGGGCAATTGGTTTTCTTCCTGGCTATGGTTGGGCGGTTAGCGGAACTTATTTTCTGATTGCGAAACCATTTTATAACTACAAAACAAAACAATGATGATATACTTGAATTTTTGCGCCTCGATATATCATTTTTATGTGAGGAAAAAAGATAGAATGCCAGAAGCAATGACCTTTTGGTTATCGACTACTATTTTGACAGCTAATTTTTTTGCTGTTTATGATTTCATAAGCTATTATTACTTTCCAGATTTGCCTTTCAGCGTAGCTTTTGCTTTTGGAATTGGTGGCGTAATTGCTTTAATAAATTACTTCGTAATTTTTTATTCAGGTTCTTTTAAAGAAAAAACGCCAAGTAGTTCTTTTGGTTTTGGTGTAATACTTTATATGATTATTTCGGTAGCAGCAGTAATCTATACTGGTTCCCAACAACGAGAGAGGAATTTACAAGAGAAGCAAAGGCAGCAGATTGAACAACGACAATGACCGCGCTGGGTGTAGAAGGAATATGGTTAGGACTAGGTGTAGATTTTCGGCCCTTCTCCCGATAACTATCGGGTCCGGCCTCTCGCTAAAAACCTTTACAAAAGCTTTTTCTTACGATCGATCCTACCTTGATATAAATACAAATCCCGTACAGTAGTCGGGAGTAATTTGATTACGAAGAGGATTCTACTGTAAAGATTATTATTCAAGCATAGAAGATTAATTGCTAAGCTATTTTAGATAAAATTTTTAACCACCCAATGCCTTTAAAATCCTTTTTCCTTTTCTGTGTTTTAGTCACAATTTGGGTTCCTGCTTTCGCCCAGATCTTGCCTATTGGACTCAAGGTGCCTGGTATCGGAGGAGGCCTGCCGAAGGGGATTCCTGCAAATGGTTTGGAGGCCTTGGCTACCAAGCCGGAGATTCCTTATCTCGAGGAGTTGCGACAGGTTCAGGGCTTGAAGAATTCCTACGATTCCCTGCGATCCGAAGTGAAGAAACTGAAAGAAGCTGCGCAGGACAGCACGACTCAGGACTCGGTGGTAAGTGTGCTGAAGGCAAAAGGACAGGAGGTTTTGGATCGGGAGGCAGAGGTCCTTCAAAGCATGCTCGAAGAGCAGGAGATCCCCGGGGAAGAGTTGAAGTCAGCTGTGGATCGTACCCTGGAAGGTGTGGAAAGTTCTAAAACCAAGCTGGCCCAAGTGTCCGATCTGGAGGGCTTGGATGGGTTACTGGATCAGAGTGAGGAAAACCTGAAAGCCCTGATCAATGAATGGCTGATGCCCAAGATCGAGCAGACGCTCAGCGGCACGCTCTCCGAATGCTGGAATCCGGCAAATGCCAAGATCCCTGATTTTTATGGCAAGGATGCGCTTGATCAGCTGATGCAGCAGGGTGCCGAACCTAAAGAATTGATGGCACAGGCAAAGGAGACTGCCGTCGGTAAGGCCAAGCACATCCCGGATGAATACCTGGAAAAGCTGAATGGCAAGTCCGCCAAACTCCTGTTGGATACTCTGGGAAATGTACAGGTGGAGCTGCTGAAAGATCCCAAACGGAAACTTCATCTCCTCGAACCCAATGAACTCAAAGATGCCAAACTGCTGGAGCGGACAGGCATCCTGCTTTGGTACGATCCCCTGACATCGTTTGGGGAGGGAATCTTTGCAGAGGCAGGGCTAAGCTATGGATTTACCCAGCAGGTAGAAGCTTACGGTACCTGGGTGGCCAAGCGCTTCTTTGATGAAGGTGAGGGTCCTGTCCGCGAGGGAGACGGTATTCGACTCGGCCTCCGCTTCACCAAATCCACCTGGTCTATCCAAACCTCAGTAGCCAAAATGCGGATGGACATCAGGTATCCCAACGGATACGAGCAAAACAATTTTAGTGGCTCCCAGTGGTCAGGAGAAGTTGCCTTGGTCAAGCCCATTCCCATGGGTGAGAGCATTCGTTCGGTGGTAATCCTCTCCTGGGATCCCCCTCTGGGTGTAGAAGAAGTTTGATTGGGACTAGGTGTAGATTGCATCTACACCTTTCTATCCAAACAAATTTGTAATTTGCTTAGGATGCAAAAGTTAAACAAACATAGCCAATTACAAATTGGTAAGAATATTAGGGTGGAATTGCAAATTCCACCCAGCGCCCACTTGAACCTCAGAGATCCTGAGGAGATACTACGCCTAGAGGGGGGACATCAATGGATTCGTGAACACCGATGGGATAGGTGAAATAGGGAAAAGCTTACCTTCAGGGGGATTTATGGAGAAAATTGCAGAGGCTCTTGGGACGTTGTTTGGATTAACGTCTGAAATAGCCAATTCTTCAAATGTCGACAATTCCAGTAATGAAACAGCCTCAGAAACTAAAAACGATACAACGTTTATTGACTACAAAGTAACAAATAACGAAATAGGAGGATTTAATCATTCTTATAAGAGGGTTGTTGGAGGGAAGGATACCACTGAGGTAAGATATTCCACAAACAAAAATGAAATACAAAGAGCGGTTAAATCAAATAATGAAAGTAAAGAAGATAATGAAAAGAGATAATTTAATCATCATATTATTGGTTTTTTTACCCATTACCTTTTTTTCCTGCGAGAAAAGCAAGCAAGAGATTTTTATTGGGGATAATACTTCTGTAAAGATTGTAGGAGATTCCGGCGAAGTCGTTTTAAATTTTCGGCGAGGCTCAGTGAATATTGATCAAATTGAGATTATTGATAAAAGCAATAATTCTAAGATCGTACAATCTAGGAGTATTTTTGGTCTTGTCGAAACTGAAATGACAGAAGGTTTTCCAGTAACAAAGTCTAAAAAATATCTTTCATTCAGTCTTGATAAAGAGATTAATCCTATCAATGACTCAATGGAGATTGAGGTTACTCAGCAATTGTTAACAAATCATGTTATTAGAAATGGAGAGGATTTGTATTATTTAGGTACCTACGAAAATGGGGTGAAAGTATATAATTCTCTTAATCTTAAGGTTGTTGATGCTGAAATAGAAAATCCAGGTGAACTTAAACTTCGACTAAGGAATGTCTTTCCGTTCAAAGGGAGTTTGAGTTTTTACCATTACAATACAAAGTCAAAACTTGAAACTCATGAAATTGATAAAGATACCTATTTGGTCATTTATAAAGGGATTGGCTTAGAGGATAGTGTTGTGATGTTGGATGTTGAAATAGAGCCGGTGTCTGGTGATACTTTAGTGAGTTCTACCTTCACTCAAAGGATAAATATCAAGCAATAATCAAGGCAGATGGGAAGTCTCTCCCTCTGGGTGTAGGTGTGTCGTGAAGTCCTTGAAGTGAATCAAAGACATGTTGTAAAGAGATGGTAGTAGGTCTACCGCAGTCGCCGAGTAAGAGGAGGTTGCAATCCGCTCCTTCTTGTAGTAGAAGAATCATGAATAGGACTAGGTGTAGTTTGTCCGCCCTGCTTCCGATACCTATCGGAACCGGCCTCTCGCTAAAAAGCATTTCTAATGCTTTTTCTGACGCTCGATCCTACCTTTCTATCCAAACAAATCCCGTACAGCAGTCGGGAGTAATTTGCTTATGATACATCTACAAAAATGAAGGCCAATTGCATCCCGATAGCCAGATGGATGCTATAGATATTACAAAATCGCAGAATTCATATGAAATCAGCGATTATAATCGCAAAAATTAAATTAAATTTGCGATTATGTTCATTCAGAGGCAATTACAGGATAAGCTAACCAAGCGGCTTCAAGACCCAAAAGCCATTATCATTTTTGGTCCAAGACAAGTGGGCAAAAGCACCCTATTGAAGCACCATGCCGATAGTTTTCAGCCTCCCATACTGTGGTGGAATGGAGATGATGCAGATATCCGCGAACTACTGGAAAGCCCAAGTTCTACCAAACTCAAAACATTGATTGGAAAAGCGAAAACGCTTGTCATCGATGAAGCACAACGAATTCAAAATATTGGTATTTGTATCAAAATCATCGTTGATAATTTTCCTGAGGTAAAAGTGTTGGCCACCGGTTCCTCTGCTTTTGAGCTTTCTAATCGAATAAAGGAACCCCTTACCGGAAGAAAATGGGAATACTTTCTTTTCCCTTTCTCTTTTACAGAAATGGTAAACCAAAGCAATTTTTTAGAAGAAAAGCGGATGATCCCTTCACGAATGATCTATGGATATTATCCTGAAATTGTCCTGAATCTATCCGACGCAGCCGATCGGCTACGAATGATTGCAGATTCTTACTTATTCAAAGATGTCTTTTCATTGGGAAATTTGCGTAAACCTGAACAGATCATCAAGTTGCTTCAGGCTTTGGCTTATCAGGTAGGGAATGAGGTTTCTTACCACGAATTGGGGATGATGGCCGGTTTGGACAATGAGACCGTGGAAAAATACATCACCCTGTTGGAACAAACGTTTATCATTTTCAGGCTGGGTTCTTTTAGTAGAAATCTGCGGAATGAGCTCAAAAAGGCTAAGAAAGTCTATTTTGTAGACAATGGTATCCGAAACAGCCTGATCAATAATTTTCTTCCCTTGGAAAGTAGGACGGATGTCGGAGCTTTGTGGGAAAATTTTTTAATGGCGGAACGTTTCAAGAAAAATGCCCTAGATGGGCAGTTTAATAGCGGGTATTTTTGGAGGACCCATGCCCAACAGGAAATTGATTATGTGGAGGAAGTAGGAGGGAAGCTTTCCGCTTGGGAATTCAAATGGAGTTCAAAAGCCAAAGCAAAGATTCCCTCTACCTTTCGGCAGGCATATCCCGAAGCCTCAATACAGACTATTCATCCTGAAAATCTGGAACTTTTTGTTTTGTAGGGATCTCGTCTGAATACCTGGAAAGTGTTCCGGGTTTAAATTGCTTGAGGTGCAAACAAACGGATCACGGATCAGAGAAATCGCGTTAAGCAGAATGAATAACTCCTTAACAGAAATCCGATAGTGAATAATTGAACTAATGAATCATTAAGAAGCATAAGGAACTGAAAATCTCAGCTAAACTTTGGAATCCCAATATTTCTCCTAGGCAAGGAAGTCTTTGTATGATCTTAATTCTCTTAATTTTTCTCAATGGTTTTATTTAAAACCGTAGCTAGGTAGGCAATTTTTATTGGGTGGAAATTAGATTCCTTCTCGAAAAGGAATCCTTCTCGTGAAATTAAAAGAGACTTCCTGGTATCATAGATTAGTTGAAGTATACCTTAAAGTAATTTATACAAACCCTTTCAGCTGCTGAATCAGATCTCGTTTGGTGAGGATTCCTCCTTTTCTCCAGAGGATTTTGCCCCGCTTGAAGAGGATGTAATGTGGGATGGATCTTACCGCAAATTGCTGGGCTAGCTGAGGGTGCTTGTCCACGTTGAGCTTGAGTAGCTTGATTTTCCCTTCCAATTCCTCCAAGGTTTCCTCCAGTACCGGATTCATCGTTTGGCAGGGGCCGCACCAATCCGCATAAAAATCTACCAAAATGGCATCTTGGCTTTGGCTGATGATTTCCTTTGGATTCTTCTTGGGCATCGGTATTAAACAACGAGCAAATGGGAAATTAATCTTCTCTGGTCTAAAGGTAAAAAGACCTGGGAGGTTTTTCTTAACCTGGCAGGCCTAGCTACTTATAGGGTTTCGTTTTTGGAGAGGCTCAAAAAAAACCGGCCTTTGGGGCCGGTTCGTTTGGTTTATTTCTGAGCGGGTTGCTGAGGAATTTGAATTCCTAATTTTGCCAATACCAGCTCGGTGAACTTGTCTTCTTCTTTGGTGTAGAGAAGGATGGGTGACTGGCCGGCTGTTTCAGCGAAAATGTGCGTGTAGTTGTTTTCTGCGGCTACTGCATTGATCGCATTGATTACTTTGGTCTGTACCGGCTCCAATAGCTCCTGGAGTTTTCTTTGGTAAGAAACTTGCGCATCCTGCTCATACTTCTGAAGGTCTCCCTGAAGTTTGGTAAGCTCCTGTTCTTTTGCAGCTCTTGCAGTTTCTGTCATGGTTTGTGCCGCTTGCTGATAGGCTTGAACTTGCTTTTGGAAATCAGCAGCCTTAGTCTGGATGTTGGTTTGCAGCTGAGTTTGGTAATCTTGGATATCTGCACCGATTTGCTCCATCTCTGGCATCAGGTCCATGATAAACTCTACGCTCGTGTAACCGATTTTTACAGTTTGAGCCTGAGCGGTGAATCCTACGAACAGCAATGCCACTGCGGCTAGGATAACTTTTACTTTCATATGAGTATAATTTGTTTTTAAATGTTCACTGATAAATTACTGAGTGGTCCTTTCAGAAGCTTAGACCTTGGCTTGATAGGTTGGTTACTTATTGTCTTCGATTCCTAATTCTTCCAATACAAACTCCGAATAATCGTGTCTAGGGTCTGTATAGATAATCGCAGATGGTCCAGCTGCTTTATCAAATAGGACTGCGAGGTTATTTCTTCGCGATACCCGTTCGATGGCATCATAGATTTTGGATTGTAGGGGCTGTAACAGCTCTGCTTGCTTTTGGTAATACATCCCGTCGATTCCAAAGATTCTGCTGTTAAATTCCTGCGAAGCCTTTTGCTTTGCTTTGATCTCTTCGAGCCGCTTTTGGTACATCTCTTCGGTGAGTAATACCTCTTCAGCTTTCAGTTGGGTATTGAGTTCCTTGATCTCCTGATCCAAACTTTGTGCCTCTTTCTTCCATTGATCACTCAGCTTCTTCAACTCCTCCTGTACTGTTTTATAGTCAGGATGCTTGTTGAGGATGTACTCTGAGTCGATGTAGCCAAACTTTTGAGCTGAAATGTGCCCTGAATTCAGCATAAAGAGCAGCAAAAGTACAATTTTCAGTGATTTATTCATGTCTTCGTCCAGTTTTCCGAGCCTTAGCCAACAGTAATATGCGACTTTAATTTTTACATAAATTAACTAACGTTCGGCGCATTTGGAAGATTATCTGAATTGCTGGCCTATGGTAAAGTGGAATTGCGGCCCACTTCGCTGAAGGCTTCCCGGAATCGGATCAAATCCATAGCCCCAATCCACTCCTAAAAGACCAAATGCTGGCATAAATATCCTTGCACCAACGCCTGCTGATTTTTTCAGATCATAAGGGTTAAAGTCTTTATAGGATCCCCAGTTATTTCCAGCTTCAGCGAATGTCAGCAGGAAGATGGTTGCTGATGGATTAGGAGAAACCAAGAATCGAAGCTCCATTACGTATTTGTTGTAGACTACTCCTCCATACGGATCTGGGTTGGCTGTCCCTCTAGTGGCTCTTCCAGGTGTAATCGTTTGGTTTTCGTATCCTCTCAGGCCGATGATTTCTTGTCCAAGGGCGAAGTTGTTGAATGTCATCCCATCCCCTCCCATGACAAAACGCTCTAGAGGAATGATGCCAATCTTATTGCCATATGATCCCACAAAACCCATATGAGCTCTGGCGCTTGCTACCCATTTGGAAGAGCCAAACACCGGGGTGAAAAAGGAAGCATCAAACATCCACTTGTGGTATTCCAGCCAGTTGTATTTTTCCTGATCGGTCGACTCATCCGTTAGTTTACGGTTGAGTGAGTTATAAGGTGGGGTAAATTCAGAAGATAGAATGATGTTAGACCCAAGCCTTGGATAGATCGTGTTGTCTACGTTATTTCTGGCGATGGTGGTATTTAAGGTAACACTTTTAGAATTTCCGGTTGGGTAGCTTAGACCAAAGGAAGTACCAAACTGGTTGAATTCGTAATTCTGGAATTGAAGTGAATTACTCACACTGAAGTAATCATCCGGCCAAGTGACTCGTTTGGCAAGTCCTACTGTTACTCCTGTAATTTTAAAGAAACCAAGAATGTCTGCATCGGGTACTTGGTTGAAAAAGTCAACCTGCCGCTGTACCGAATGGTTGAAAGAGAAGCTCAAAGCGTTTGGCTTTTTGCCTCCAAACCACGGCTCCGTAAGTGAGAGCGAATAGTTTTGGAAGGTTTGACCATTGGCTTGTATCCTAAGGGAAAGCTTTTGACCATCACCTACTGGAAGCGGATCCCATTTGCTGAAATCTCCAATATTTTTGACCGAGAAGTTGTTAAATACTAGTCCTACAGTACCTACAAATCCATAGAATCCACCCCATCCACCTGATAATTCGATCTGGTCATTTGGTCGTTCTACGAGTTCAAAAGTAATATCCACCGTAGCGCTTTCGAAGTTGGGTTTCAAATCAGGGTTGATCTTTTCAGGGTCAAAATAACCTAAAGTAGATAGTTCCCGGATCGTTCTTACTAATAGGCTTCGGTTGAATTTCTGTCCGGGAAGAATACGGATTTCCCTCATCACTACGTGGTCAGAGGTACGTTCATTGCCTTTGATGCTTACGCTGTTAACGGTCACCTGAGGGCCCTCGAAAATTCGCATTTCCAAGTCTATGGAATCTCCGGTCACGTTGATTTCTACCGGATCAATATTGAAAAACAGATAGCCATTATCCTGATAGAGGGAGCTCACATCATCCCCTTTTTGAGGATCATAATTGAGCCGTTTGTCCAGCTTTTCTTTGTCGTAGACATCCCCTTTTTGAATCCCCAATTTGGCTAGAAGTACATCATCTTCATGGATGTAATTGCCGGTAAAAGTGATGTTGCGGTAATAGTATTTTTTACCCTCTTCTACAGCGATATCAATATTGATTTTATCTTCTGAGAATTTGTACACAGAGTCGTCCAGGATTTTTGCATCGCGGAAACCTTTGCTGTTGTAGAATGCAATTGCTTTTTCCTTATCTGCACGGTATTCTTTAGGGATGTACTTGGATCCGTTGAAGAAGTTGAGCTTTAAGTTTTTGTTGATATAGTTTGTGACCTCTTCCTGGGAGGCGGGGTCTGTACGAAATACAGATTGAGAAATGCTGGAGAGATCTGCATCCGTGATTCTTGAATAGACATCTTTAAAAATAGCCACTCTGGCATGTTCTTTTGTCTTCTTCAGCTTGCCTTTGATAGCCCGGTCCGAAATTTCTTCATTGCCATAAATGGCGATTTCATTGATTTTTACCTTGGAGTTGGTATTGATGTCAAATCGGAGCTTGACACTGTTAGGCAAGGTTGTGTCCCTTTCCTGAACAATCTTGACTTCAGTATTTAGGAAACCTTTGTCGAGGTAATATTTTTCGATGTTTCTTTTTGCTGTGTTGAGCACATCATCCCGAACTACCCGACCTCTGATATTGACTTTGTCCCGGAGTTCACCCTCCTGTGTTTTGTTAATCCCTGAAAATTCAACTCTGGAGAATCTTGGTCGCTCCGCCAGATCAAGCAGAAGGTAAATATCCTCACCTTCAATTTTGGTGACCAGGATTTTGACATCTCCGATGATTCCTTGACCCCAAAGTTTTTTGAGTGCTCCGGATATGGCATCGCCGGGCACATCAATTCGATCATCTACTTTAAGCCCTGAAAGGGAAATGATGGCAATCTCATCGAGGGTGGATAGACCCACTGCCTTTATTTCTGCAATGCGAAATTTCTGAGGTTTGGAGTAATTCAATTCCAATATGTTGACCGGTCTTGGTGATGCATATCGGCTTTGACCCAAACGGATTTGGGCATGAGCGCCTACCGACCAAATCAAACAAAACAGAATTAATAAACTTCTTTTCATCTAGTACTTAAGATTTAACTTGCTCACCGGTCTTCCCGAATCTTCGTTCTCTTTTTTGGTAATCTTCTACTGCTGCATAGAGATGTTCCCGTCTGAAATCTGGCCATAGCACCGGAGTAAAATATAACTCGGTATAGGCTAATTGCCACAATAAGAAATTACTGATTCGGTATTCACCGCTGGTTCGGATCATAAGCTCGGGATCTGGGATTCCGGCGGTGTCCAAATGGTCAGCCATGACCTGTTGGGTAATTTCTTCAGGCTTTAATTTTCCTTCGGATACTTTTTGAGCAATGCGTTGGGTGGCTTTTGCCAGTTCCCATTGGCCACTGTAGCTGAGTGCTAATATGACCGTGAGTCCTGTATTGGTAGAGGTCACTTTCTTGGCTTCCATCAATTTTTCGTAAGCAGAAGGAGGAAGGCTTTCAAGGTCACCAATAGCATCCAGTCGGATATTGTTATTCATCATCAGGGAGATTTCGTCAATGATGGTCTTGACTAGCAATTCCATCAAAGCTTTTACTTCATCCTGAGGACGCGACCAATTTTCGGTTGAAAAGGAAAATAAAGTAAGGTATTTAACCCCCAGTTTGTCAGCTCCTTCGATAGCATCTTTCACTGCCTGAATGGCATTTCGATGTCCGAAAATTCTCATGGCGCCTTTTTTCTTAGCCCAACGGCCATTGCCGTCCATGATGATTGCAATATGTTTGGGGATATTGGTTAGGTCTAGTGTTTCCTTCATTCCAATGGCTTGGGTACCTACATTTTTGGAGGTACAAAAATGCTATTTCTTTTTCAATAATCTTCCCTAGAGGTCAATTAATTAATAGGCGTAGCACCTTACATTGGGGATGGTATAACTGAGGGTGACCCCTAGAAAATAGTACCAGTCTTTGGTGTTGGGGTTGCCAAAATTAATGATGTGGGTTAATTGAGCTCCCGTAATCGGGTCAATTTCAGAAACAGGAATCACTCCTAATTTGGAGTCTATTTTATCCAAATAGTCAGTAAAAGTGGCTCGTATGCCAAGCTCTGCGGCCAGTGTCCATTGATCGCTTAGCCTATATTTGATTCCTCCTCCAAAAGGGATCACCGGAGAAAATAGCTGGTAATACTCTGCAGGTGTAAATCTTTCGGCACTTGGTCTTCCTTTCATGGTAAAGAAGGAATATCCCACACCGAAAAAGGCATAGGGTGAGTACCTGAATTCCGAATCATTTCTTAAATAATCCAAGAAATTGAATTCCATTACAGCAGATCCTTCGATTACT
Organism: Algoriphagus aquatilis; assembly: GCF_042657405.1. Classification (NCBI taxonomy): domain Bacteria; kingdom Pseudomonadati; phylum Bacteroidota; class Cytophagia; order Cytophagales; family Cyclobacteriaceae; genus Algoriphagus; species Algoriphagus aquatilis. Next base: position 61,647 of record NZ_JBHSKS010000016.1, on the reverse strand, counting down.
CCTCCTTTGAAGCGCGCATCTCTACTTTGGAATACAAGGTCGATGGGTTTGATTTCATCATCAGCCTGTAATACTGAAGTACTCAATGCTACTCTTAAGCTCCAAACATTGTCAAAATTTCTCTTGCCAAACAACGTTCCCTGAAGGCCAAATTGGCCCGGGTCAATTTTTCTGATGATATCACCTGAATAAACCCCGACTCCAATGCCGCCGCCTATTTCATATTTTTGCCCAAATCCGGGTACAGCCAAAGCCACCCAAAGGACAAGTATTACTAAGTGATTGAAAATCTTAAAATTGACTTTTTTCAAGACGATGCAAGTTATGAAGTACCTAACGTTTAAAAAACGCCCTTTTGTATTTCCCGGGTTAATAATTGTTAAGCTTTAAAGCTCTTTAATTTCTCATGTCAAACCCCCAATTCAGCTTTTGTCTGAGGGTATCAAAGAAATGATCGGTCGGCAATTTCACTAATTTTGCTGAAAACTTTTCTTTTTTCACACTTAGCTTTAAATCTGAGGAGATGGCTGTAGACCTGGAATCCAAAGAAATGAGAAACTTGTCACTCCTTCCTTCTATTTCAAAGCTGATTACTGATTCATCGGAAACTATGATAGGCCTCACATTGAGGTTGTGAGGACTTACGGGAGTGAGGACAAAGTTTTTGGCCCCTGGGGTAATTAAAGGACCTCCGCAGCTCAGGGAATAACCGGTAGATCCTGTGGGAGTGGAGACAATCAGTCCATCAGCCCAATAAGAGTTAAGGTATTTGCCGTCTATATAGGTATGTACTGTAATCATGGATGAGGTGTCCCGCTTATGAATGGTAAATTCATTCAGGGCAAAGTTTACTCCATGAAACAGCTTTCGATTACTTTCCAGTGACAGCAGGGTACGGGATTCGATCTGGTAGTTGCCGCTTACCAAGTTTCCAATGGATTCTTCAATTTTATCGGTGGCCACTGTAGCTAAAAATCCAAGTCTTCCTGTATTTAGTCCCAAGATTGGAATCTCTTTACTGCCTATTAGGCTGACTGAATCGAGAAGCGTCCCATCTCCACCAATGGAAAGGAAAAAATCCAATCCCTCATAATCTTCCCTAGTTTCCAAAATCCGATAGTTGAAGGAGGCTTTTCCATGGCTCTTTAATTGCTTGTCAAACGACTCGGTGACAAAAATTTCAGCTCTGCTCAATTCCAAAACATTGAATAAGCTTTGAATTTGAGGTAAAAATTCAGGCTTCAGCGCGAGGCCATGCAAGGCTACTTTCATCTGATCTTCGTTTGATTTAAAATGCTCTGGCCTGGTTTGATAGTAGGACAGGCTGGATTGGCCTGGATATTAAATGTATTTATGGGCCTAGTGGTAGGTGATTTTTACTCAAATATCTAAAAATCTGAGCAAGTTACCGATCCGGTCTTCTTCGCTCGTAATCCCTGTTTCCTCCTGGTAATGGTCAATCACCCGGTAGCCAAATCGTTCTAATGTAGCTTTTACATGACGTAATTCGGGCTTGTCCATCTTTAAGGTCAGTTTGATCTTGCTGTCATCCAGTGGATCAGAGGTAATAAAGCAACTTAGGATTTTGGTGTTTTCCGATTCCACCAATCTTGAAATTTCCGATAGTTGGTAATCTTTCATCTCCATGGATAGGATCAGTACGCTCCCTTGGGATTTGATGGAAAGACTGTCTGCAAAGGCTGAAATGGCATCTTCCATGGTAATGACACCTAAGTAGGTATTTTCCCGGTCCAAAACGGCCACCAGATTTGAATGATTTTCAGAAGCTACCCGCAGCACATCATAGATATGCTTATCAGAGTATACCCAACATCCGTTGCCTTCCAATTGAATTTTACCGATCAGTTCTTCGGAGTCATTTTGCTCAAAGATGATTTCATCCTCAATAAAGCCCAGAAATTTCCCTTGATCGGTCACAGGTAGGGAATCAGTTCTGATCTCTTCCATCCAGCTCAATGCCATGCCTGCTCGGTCTGTCAACTTGAGCGGCGGGATGAGACTGTTGATGAATTCGTAGGCTTGCATAAGAGAAAGTTAGGAAATCAATTTAGAACACAAAACGGTTTCTAGGCTAATCTTGTTCCCAGGAGCTTTTTTTGTGAGTTATCCGAAAAAATGACCGACTAATATTCCCAATACAATACCCCCGGAGATGATGATGGGGGAAGAGATTTTTGAAAATTGGAGCAAAGCATAAGTGCCAAGAATGAAAAAAATATTTAACCCGTTCGCTTCCAGCGGTTCAAAAAGCAAATAGGCTGCAGCAATGAGCATTCCGCAGGATACGGCATTGATCCCCTCGAGTGCAGCCCTGACAGGTCGGTAAAGCTTGAGTTGATCCCAAAACCGGATCACAAAGAAGATCAGGAAGATCCCCGGTAGAAATATTCCGGCCGCACCGATCATTCCACCGATAATGAACCCACTCATTCCAAACTCACGCATAGAAAGTGCGCCAATGTATGAAGCTATGGAAAATGTCGGTCCGGGAATTCCCTGAGAAATGGCATAGCCGGTAAGAAATTCCTCTGAATTTAAAAAGTGTTTGAAGTCTACAAATTCAGTATACAAGTAAGGGACCAATACCTGGCCACCACCGAAAATCAAGCTTCCGTTTCGATAGAAGTTTTCAAACAATAGTACAGGCTGATATTTGGTAATGGCTCCTGAAAGTGCAGCAGCTATCAAAACTCCAATCCAAAGATAAAAATTGCTCCATTTGATTTTGAGAGGTTTTTCTTCTTCGGCTTTGGGTTGGTTTTTATACTTGATTGAAGTGCTCAATCCTCCCAAGATGAGCATAATCGGGAAGACATAGGGTGAGCTGTAAAAGAAAGATACAAAAGCCGAAATCAACATCAGGATCATGGCTTCTGTGGTTTTGACCATTTTGCTGATGGTCTTTTGCGCAGCAAAAATGATGAAGCCAATGGCCATTGGCTGAATGAATCTGGCGAAATTTAAAGCTCCTGGAGTATTCTCCTGAAGAAAATCAATCAAAAATGCAGCGCTCACCATCAGGGTAGTGGCAGGCAAGATCCAAACAAAAAGTGCAAGGTAAGCTAGGTTTGGACCACCCACCCGGAATCCGATAGCTGAAACCAACTGAGTAGAGGAGGGGCCAGGTAGCATATTGCACAGGGCATTGAGCTCCCAAAGCTCCTCCTCTTTGATATATCCTCTTTTCTTCACCATTCGCTCCAGCAGCATTGCCAAAAAAGCTTGAGGGCCGCCAAATGCAGTGATTGAAAGGGTAAGAATATCCTTCAGAAAGACATAATATCGGACAGTCCGGACCGACATCCTATTTTCTGAGTCCTAATTCCCGGAGTCTCTCTTCCAAAAATTCTCCTGCAGTTGCATCGGTAAATTGCTTTGGATTGCTTTCATCGATGCAGCTTTCCAAGCAAGTTAGATCCATTTCTGACCTCGGATGCATAAAAAATGGGATCGAATACCTGCTGGTATGCATCAGTTCACGAGGAGGATTGACTACTCGATGAATGGTCGATTTCAATTTTTTATTAGTCAAGCGCTCCAGCATGTCGCCCACATTTACCACCAGCTGATCCGGTAGCGCAGTAATTGGGATCCACTTGCCATCTTTTCTCAAAACCTGAAGGCCATCCGCACTTGCTCCCATCAGCAGCGTGATCAGGTTGATGTCACCGTGCTCGGCTGCTCTCACTGCATCCGCAGGGACTTCATCAGGATTCTCAATTGGGAAATAGTGGATTTGGCGTAGAATGGAGTTACCATGGGCTACTTTGTCTTCAAAGTAATCTTCCGGAAGTTCCAGATTCAAGGCAATTGCCCGAAGCATCTGTTTACCCGCATTTTCGAGTGTCTGGTAGGCTTCTATTGCATCCTGCTTAAACTGCGGGATCTCCTCTGGCCAGAGGTTAGCCGGATACTCTGACTTAATCGGATCTGAATCAGGGATCAAGGCAAGTTCTTGACCGACGTGATAAAACTCTTTCAGATCCCCTGTATTTCTCCCTTTAGCGTGCTCTTTTCCTTTTCCTGTATATCCTCGCTGATATCCGATTTCAGGTTTTTCGTACTTGGATTTCACTTCATCAGGCAAAGCAAAAAAGGATTTGATTGATCCATAGAGTCTATCTTGGAGGTCTTTGGAAAGACCATGATTTTTGATGGCAACAAATCCGATATTCTGATAGGCCTCTCCCAGCTTTTTGACAAAAGCTGCTTTTTGCTCCGGATTTCCTGAGGTAAAATCAGCCAAATCCAAACTTGGAATTTCATCGAATAAGATTTCCATTGTGGGTGTAGTTTAGTTATGAGTTCCTTGAATTCTTCAAAAATAAATATCTTTAGACTCAATCTTGGTGCGGCATGAATAAATTCCTGATTATCCCTCTACTCTTTGGCCTGTTGATGCTTTCTTGCAGTGAGGACAAAAAAAAAATCAATGAATCAGCAGCTGATGAAAACCAGGTAATCGGGGAACAAGGTGCTGCCTTGCCAAGTGTATCTTTTTACCAATACGAAGATTCTTCCAATTATCCAGATGCTATTTTGGAGTTATACACTCCATTGGGAAACCAAGTGTTCAAGCCTGGAAAGGTCCCCTTTGAGTTTAATGTGAAAAACTTTGATCTGCAGAATACCGGAGGCGGAAATGCTCGGCTTTTCATGATTCTCAATGGGGGGGATCCCGTTGGATACCTTTCTCCTATTTTCCAAAGAGAACTTACTGTAGGAACCTATCGGACAGTCGCTTATTTGGTGGATGACGATGGCTTTGCCCTGAAAAGCTTTGGCAATTATATAGATAGGGATTTTTTGGTCGGTGATTCACGCCCGTTTCCTTATTCAGCAGAACCCTATTTGGCACTACATCAACCCAAAAATGCCCAGATTGTCTCTTTGGGAGAGGAATTGGTGATTGATTTTTTGGTGCTTGGTGGTGACATGAAATTGGATGGATTAAAGGTTAAAATTTTTGTTAATGAGTTTTCCTGCGAAGTAAACCGAATGTCCCCTGTCCGTGTCTCCAACCTTCCCAAAGGAGATTATCAGTTGAAAATCCAACTCTTGAGATCAGACAATAAAGAACTGGAGGGACCTTTCTCCACCGTCTCAAAAACTGTCTTTGTCCGATAAGTAATTATCTTTGGCCCTTCAAACTTCGATTTTATCATGCTCTTAGTAAATCAAATCCGGGAAAACTACGCCCAAGTGCTGGCCGGTTTGCAAAAGCGAAATATTCCAAACGTTGAAACTATCCTTGAGCAACTCGTTGCCTTGGATGATCTTCGAAAATCCACACAATCACAGCGAGATCAGATTCAGGCAGAGGCCAATACGATTTCCAAGCAAATCGGGAGCTTGATGAAGGAGGGCAAAGCCGATGAAGCGTCTGCCATCCGTGAGCGTACCGCAGAAATCAAGGTTCAAATCAAGGAATTGGACGAGCAAAATGCCAAAGCTGAAGAAGATCTGAAGGCGCTTCTGTATACCATTCCAAATGTGCCTCATACGTCCGTGCCCACAGGAAAATCCGCGGAAGACAACGAGGTGGTTCTCAGTCACGGTGAGATTCCTGCGCTTTTCGAAGGGAAATTGCCTCATTGGGAACTGATCAAAAAGTATGATATCATCGATTTTGATCTTGGAGTGAAGATTACGGGGGCAGGCTTTCCGGTTTACAAAGGAAAAGGAGCAAGACTTCAGCGTGCCTTGATTAACTTTTTCCTCGATCAGGCCTTGGCTGCTGGATACTTGGAAGTTCAGCCGCCGATTTTAGTGAATGAAGATTCGGGCTATGGTACAGGACAGCTGCCTGACAAAGAGGGACAGATGTACTTTGCTTCAGCTGACAATTTGTATTTAATTCCTACAGCTGAGGTGCCACTGACCAACTTGTACAGGGATGTGATCCTGAATGAGACAGATTTGCCGGTCAAAAACGTGGGTTATACCCCTTGTTTTAGAAGAGAAGCAGGTTCTTGGGGTGCTCACGTGAGGGGGTTGAACAGACTCCATCAATTTGACAAAGTCGAAATTGTCCAGATTACCCACCCAGACCAGTCTTATGAGGCTTTGGAGAGTATGAGTAGCTATGTGCAGGGATTGCTTCAAAAGCTCGAATTGCCATACCGTGTACTCAGGCTTTGTGGAGGCGATATGGGCTTCACATCCGCTTTGACTTATGATATGGAAGTCTTCTCTGCTGCTCAGGAGCGTTGGCTGGAGGTGAGTTCTGTCTCCAATTTTGAGACTTATCAGACCAACCGCCTGAAGTTGAGATTCAAAGGAGAAGATAAAAAGGCGCAATTGGCTCATTCATTAAATGGAAGCGCCTTGGCCTTGCCCAGAATTGTAGCTGCTATTTTGGAAAATAATCAGACACCGGAGGGTATTTTGATGCCGAAGGTGCTTCAACCTTACTTGGGATTTGATAAAATCTGATTCAAACCCGCCTCGATCGATCGAGGCGGGTTTTTTATGCTAGACTCTAATGAAACGGTTTCTTTTCTTTTTCTTAATGTTACTTCCCTCGTGGAGTTTTGCTCAGTCAGCCGAGCTCGAAGCAGTATCGCACACGGTGCAGTTGTACTTTGATGGCATGATTCAGCGAGACCGGGGCAAACTGGAGGAGGCTTTTTTCTCAGAAGCTCGCCTGATCGGGTATAGGGGAGATCGGCTGTTTGTCACACCATTTGAGGAGTGGGCTGCAGGTACCTCCATGGGTAGTCCCCGTGATCCAAGTCTCTATAAAAATGAGATCAAAGCTATTCGGATTGTCGGAAACATGGCCTTGGTCGAAACCGAGCTTTACTGGCCTGGGATTTACTACTATGATTTTTTGACTTTGCTAAAAATGGACGGGAAATGGAAAATTGTCCATAAGTCTTGGGATGAAAAGCCTCTGGACTAGATTGGAAAATGCATCTCAATTCTTCCCTTAAGCCTTTTCAGAATTTATTTCTGTAGCGCGCAAAGTTTTTGGTGAATCTCCAATACTTGAGGAAGGATGAGTTTGCTGTCATTGTTTTTGATCACATAGTCAGCCAATTCATTTTTCTGCTCATCGGGCATCTGCTGATCGATGATATGATTTACTTGATCTTCTGAGCGGTGTGGGTCTCTGAGCAGAACTCGAGCAACTCTGATCTTTAGTGGAGAGCTTACGTTGATGATGTAATCAAGCTCTTTGTAAGATCCGGATTCAAAAAGCAAAGCAGCTTCTTTGATCAAGTAAGGTGCCGATTGTTCCTTTGTCCATTTTTTGAAATCCTCCCCTACAGCCGGGTGCACTAAGGCATTTATTTTTTTTACTTTTTCAGGGTCTGAGAATACCTCTTCAGCCAAAAATGCCCGATTGAGCGAGCCGTCTTCCAAAAAAGACTTTTCTCCAAACTGGGAGGAAATTTCTTTTTTCAAGTTTGGGTCGTTTGCCATCAGCCACTTTGCCCGATCATCTGCAGCGTATACTGGAATCCCTAAAATCGAGAATATTCTGCAAACGGTCGATTTTCCCGAACCTATACCCCCTGTGACACCTACCAAAAATGGCTTTGGCTTATTCATATTTCAGTTTAATCAGTGGAGGATCGATTTTCAGATCCTTCAGAAAAGTAGGCTTTGGGGATATACTCAGGGTAATGGTACTGTCCTCTCGGTTTCGAGTGGAGTAATTGAGGATAGCTTCGAACTCCATATCTTTCAATTCTCCGACTTTTTTCTCATCCACCAAGTAGGTCATCATTGGGGTAATTTCTTCATTTTCCAGCGTCACTGACCTTGGGAAGTTGATCTTTTTTACTTTTAATCTTTTGTTACCTTCCAAGTATCGAACGATTTCAAAATTGACTTCAATTTCCGGTTGTTCTATTTGGATCAGTTCTTCCAGATTTTTGTTGAGTGTAAGCGCTACCTTTTTTGAAAAGCGGGAATCAATCTTCGATTCATTTAATTGAACCGGGAATTTACCATTAAAAGCTTCCAGAATGGAGGAAGGACCCTTCAGTGTGATTTTTGCCGGGAGAAACTGTACTTCTTCCTCTATCTCAATGTTTTTGGCCAGACTGTATCCGGCTGTATCCAAAACCGGGATCAAGGTTTGGGTAATGATCTTGTCTATCTGAAAATGGATCGTATCCTCTAAAAGGCCTTCCAATTGGGTAGGAGTGATAAATTCACCGAGGGGTCTTTTTAACTCGGAGGTGAGAATAAAACTCCTTGAGGAGGGTTCGGCCAAGATGATTGAAAATGGGGGCTCGTTCAGGTTAAAATATTTCCTGAGCAGGTCCCATCCATTTCCTGAGATTTGGATTTGGACACTTTCCGGCAGGGGCTTGACTGGCACAAAATTTTCTCTGTCAAACTCCCATTGGATCGGGTAATCGACAATAGTATTGTAATTGTCCTTGTTGAGGGCATTTAAAATCCAAAAAGTGGTAGCTGCAAGAATGCAGAGAACTACCACTTTTAGATTTGAGAGTTTTTTTGAAGAAATCCTCCAAGAGGAGTTTTTGTGTTCAGGCAAGGCTTAATTATTTGGTTGGACTTGTCTTTTTGGAGAAATCCAGAGAGATGGCTGATTTTTCTATTTTGACTTTCAGTCCCCTATCCAGTTCCAATTGTACGGTATCCCCATCTACACTGTACACTTTACCGTGTATACCGCCAATAGTGACTACGTCATCTCCTTTTTTGATTTCTTCGATAAACTTCTTGGTTTCTTTCTGCTTTTTCTGCTGCGGTCTGATCATAAAGAAATACATGATCAAAATGATAGATCCAAACAGAAATACTTGTCCAAGAATCCCGCCTCCGCCAGCAGCGGCTTGGGCTAATACTGTGTTAATCATCATTTATCTTTTCAAAGGTCCCGCAGGTGCAGCAGCGCCGGCTAATTTAGGTGTAACACTTCCCTTCATTCTCAGACGAGTCACGGTTGGATTGGTGTTTGCCTGAATGGTCACCGTAGGAGCTTGTGCACCGGATTTGGCAGCAGAGTTGAATACTACCTTTACAAATCCTTGTTCTCCTGGCTGTACAGGTGTTTTGGTCCAGTCAGGGCTGGTACATCCGCAAGATGCGGTGATGTTGGAGATGACCAAAGGAGCCTGACCGTTGTTGGTGAAGTTGAACAGGTGTTCAATTACCTGACCTTCGTTGATTGTACCAAAATCATATTCCATCTCAGCAAACTGGAAGCTGCCCAAGGTGCTTGGATCTGCTTCAGTTGTGGTTTGGGCGTTGACAGGATTTACAGCAGTGTTTGCGCCTTCCAAAGCCGCAATTTTGTCTTCCAACGCTTTGATTTTTTCAGCTTGGTCGTCACCTTTTTGGGAACAGGAAACCATCATGACTGCCGACAAGGCGACAGCGCTCAACAGATTGATTTTCATATTAGTTTTTACCTTGGTTTATTTGATCGATTAATTTATTCACATCATTAAGCAGATTTTCAGCCTTGTTTTTGGCTTCAGATATCACTCGCTTTCCTTCTGATTTGGCTTCATTGAGGTGGAGCTCTTTTCCGTCTACGAGCTCGCTGATCAAGTCTTCAAGCTCTTTTTTGTATTTGGACAATTTGAAAGAAAGTTTGTCTCTGGTATTTGCACCTGTATCAGGGGCAAAAAGAATTCCAAGTGCGGCACCCACTCCTGCGCCGACGACAAATGCTAATAAGGTGTTTGTGCTTTTGCTCATGGTAAAGTTATTTATTGTCCAAAAGTCCTCGTCCGCTTTTACGAATTTGGCCGCTGTCGGTTAATTCTTTTGCCAAAACATCCAATAGTCCATTCACAAACTGCTTGCTCTTGGGTGTACTGTAGGTTTTGGAGATATCAATGTATTCATTGATGGTTACTTTCACGGGGATGCTTGGAAAGTTTTTCATTTCGGCAAGCGCCATGGAGATGATTACTTTGTCTGTAAATGCAAGTCGCTCGATATCCCAATTTTTGGTTTTTTGAGTGATAAGTGCCTTACTGGCTGAATCATTTTCGATGGTGAAGTTAAAGATATTTTGAAAAAACTCTTTGTCTTCATCCCAATTGATCGCGATTTCGGGTACTGGATCTGCTTCGGGCTCGGTAGCTGCATTTTTCAAGACTTTGGAAGCAAGGCTGCGTACGATCGATTTGTTTTCCGTCCAGTTGAGATCTTTCTCCGAGAAGTAATTGAGGATCACTTCATTTTTGAAGATGATTTTCTTCAATAGATCGTCAGCGGCTTCAAAGTCTTGTTCCAAACTAGGATCCGCGACCTGAAGGTACTCCTGATAGGTCTCAGAGGGCTTGATGTAGTCTCGAAACCATTCTCTGATTTCCAGCTCCAAATCGTCCAGATGTACGTTGTTTCTGGCAATTGCAGCCCGGTAGCTTTGAGATTCTCTGATTTTCAGGAGGACTTTGTTTTGGGCGAGATTTAGCTCATTTCCAAAAGCAAAGGGTTGATCTCCGGCGAGTTTTTTCTTCTTTTCGAGATCCTTTTCAATATGCTTCGCAAATGCCAAGAGCAGTTCGATTGCAGTGAGAAATAGCTGAGGAATACGCTCTGCCGATGCAATCATGTTTTTCAGCAAAAATTGTCTGTCCTTCTCATTGGCCGCATTAAACTGCTTGAGTGCCTCAAGGACTACCTTCTTGATTTTTGGACTTGAGTCAGAAGATTTCAAAAGCTGATCACTTTCCAGATTTTGGTCAAAAAGACGGACAGCCTCCTCAGCGTCTCGATTTAGAGCGGCTTTGTCCTGCACCTCCATACTGTTGAGGTCAGGTAGAAAAGACTCCCGTATGAAGTCTTTAGCCAGATTGAGATTTGATCCTTTGCATTGTTCATAGGCATAAAGGTTTTGAAATGCCTTGACCCTGAGGATTCTTCTGTTTAGCATAGATTCGTTTAAGAGCTGCAAATATAGGGAATAAGAATGGGCTTCGCCCCATTTTGAAAAGGACAAAAAAACCACCGAAAGGCGACTCCCGGTGGTTTGATTATGAATTTCAGTTAGTTATCAGTAAGGTAGTTTAACCCTTCCTATTGCTTCTATTCTTGCTTTGGCGGCTTCGATAGCCGCTTGCTGCGCGGGGATGTTTTCCTTTTCAGACTTGTCCAAAATAGAAAGACATGTGTTGTAAATTTTCTCTGTCTGAGCAAAGACAGTCTCCTCATGGTAGTCACCATAATATTCGGCTCCGACATTGATCACTCCTCCAGCATTGATCAGGAAGTCAGGAGCATAGATGATTCCTTTTTCCATCAGCATCTTTCCGTGTTTGGCTTCATCCTTCAGCTGATTGTTTGCGCCTCCAGCAATAACAGCACATTTCAGTCTGTCAATGGTCTGGTCATTGATAGTAGCACCCAGTGCGCAAGGGGCATAGATATCCATTGGCAGGTCGTAGATCACGTGAGGATCTACCACAGTGGCACCGGTAGAATTGGCTACTTCGCGAAGCTTGTCTTCGAAAATATCAGTGACAAGAATCTCTGCGCCTTCCTTAACCAAATAATTGATCAGATATTTACCGACTTGGCCGACTCCCTGTACTCCGATCTTTTTGCCTGCAAGAGAATCTGAACCGAAAGCTTTTTTCGCAGCGGCTTTCATTCCCATGTACACGCCAAATGCAGTGACAGGTGACGGGTCTCCTGCTCCACCTTTGATTTGGGGCAGTCCGGTCACGTGACGCGTTTCCATCGCAATGTATTCCATGTCAGAGGTCTTCATGTTCACATCCTCAGCTGTGACATATCTTCCTCCGAGGCTCTCTACAAATCGACCAAATCTTCTCAAAAACGCCTCACTTTTCAATTTTGGATCTCCGATGATTACTGCTTTTCCACCGCCGAGGTTGAGACCTGCGAGGGAATTTTTGAAGGTCATCCCTCTGGAAAGACGAAGTACGTCAGTGATGGCTTCTTCTTCCGTAGCATATGGCCACATACGAGTCCCTCCCAATGCCGGTCCTAATACGGTGTTATGAATTCCAATCAACGCCTTAAGGCCTGTGGCTTGGTCCTGACAGATCACTAGCTGCTCATGATCCATGGTCGTGATCTGACCAAAAATTGAACCCTCTCGAACAGTTTCAGTTGCATTAATCTCTAACATGTGAACTTACCTTTTTAGATTATGTTATATTTGGGTCTTGCCTTACTTGAGGCTGATACAAAATTAAATACTTTTATCGGCCCTCAAAGTTTCCTTGTCAAAAGTTTCTGCAAGTTTATCCTACATTTAAAAGTTTTTATTTGGTGAAGCCGCTTTGGAGAATCAATAAGTATTTATACAAATACAAGGGTTTATTGCTTTTGGGGATACTGTTTACTGTGATCTCCAACATCTTCGTAATTATTCCTGCCCAGTTGGTCCGAATCGCCATAGATTATGTGGTGGAGAGTTTCTCCCTTTTTCGGCCCTTGACCAAGGGTGGAATGGGGGAAATCGCCAGGGGAATTTTTCTGGAATTTGTCTTTGTTTTTGGGATTTTAATCCTTGTGATGGCCTTGCTAAGGGGCTTTTTTCTCTTTCTTATCCGACAGACCATCATCATCATGTCCCGTCACGTGGAATATGATATGAAGAATGAGATTTTTGAACATTACCAAAATCTCCCTCTTAGCTTTTACAGGAAAAATAGTACAGGAGACCTGATGGCTAGGATATCGGAGGACGTCAGCCGAGTGAGGATGTACCTTGGACCAGCAATCATGTACGGGCTCAATCTGCTCATTCTGTTTCCTCTGGTTATTTCTTACATGATCTCGGTCAATGCAGAATTAACCCTTTATTCTTTGCTACCTCTACCTGTACTCTCACTGAGCATCTATTTTGTCAATAACCTGATCAATGAGCGATCTGAAAAAATTCAAAAAAGTCTCTCCAGTCTCAGCACCTTTGTGCAGGAAGCCTTTTCAGGAATCAGGGTTTTAAAAGCTTTTGTTAGAGAAGAGGATTCTGCCAGACAATTTGCCGAAGCGAGTGAGGAATACAAGCATAAATCCATTGAGCTTACCAAAGTCAATGCTCTATTTTTCCCATTGATTATGGCTTTGGTCGGAATTTCTACCATCATCACGGTCTATGCAGGTGGTATGATGGTCATTCAGGGAGAGATTGGGTATGGCGTCATCGCTGAGTTTATTCTTTATGTCAATATTTTGACTTGGCCCGTGACCTCGCTAGGATGGGTGACGAGTATTGTGCAGCGGGCAGCGGCCTCCCAGACCCGGATTAACGAGTTTTTGGATATCCAAAATGATATTGTAAGCCAGGAAAACTTGGAGGCAATACTGGAAGGAGATATTGAAGTAAGTAACCTTTCTTTTGTCTATCCTGATTCGGGGATTAGGGCATTGAACGATGTTTCCTTCCAAATCAAAGCGGGTCAGACCCTAGGTATCATAGGTACCACCGGTTCAGGAAAATCTACGATCGCCAACCTGCTCCTGAGAATGTATGATCCCACTATGGGGGAGATTCTTATCGATGGGAAAAATATTCAACGGTATTCGATCTCGAGCTTGCGTAAGCAAATGGGTTTTGTACCCCAGGATGTTTTTTTGTTCTCAGATACCATTGCCAATAACATTGCTTTTGGTTTAGATCATCCGGATATGGCTTTGATCGAAAAAGCAGCCAAGGATGCGGATGTCTACCAAAACATTATCGATTTTCCGAAAGGGTTTGAAACCATGCTTGGAGAGCGTGGAATTACGCTGTCGGGAGGGCAAAAGCAACGGGTTTCCATCGCAAGAGCCATTGCCAAGGAGCCTAAAATTATGATTCTGGACGACTGTTTATCTGCAGTCGATACGAAGACAGAAAATGCGATTCTTACAGCTTTGAAGAAAATAATGGAGAATCGGACCTCCATCATTATTTCTCATCGGGTTTCTTCAGCCAAACTAGCAGATCAAATCATTGTATTGGATGAAGGAAGGATCATCGAACAGGGAAATCATGAGAGTTTGATGGCCAAAAAAGGGGTTTACGCCGACCTGTTTGAAAAACAGACTAATTCAGGGGAACCAATTGAAGGATGATTTTCATGCCTCCATTGAATAAAGAATTGCTATCTTGGTTTTTCAACTAATTATACTTGGCTATGTCTGAAAGGAAAACATCCACCCAGGAATTAGAAGAAATACTTCAAGAACTTGGCTTGAAGATCGAAGAGCTTTTGAAAAAAGGAGCTGATGCAGGGGCTGAGCTCAAAGACGAACTCGAAAAGAAAATCAGTGAGCTCAAGGAGAACAAAACCACCTTAGAGGCTGAACTTCAAAAAGCCAAAGAGATCCTGGAAAGAGAATACCAAGAACAAAAAGAGCGACTCGAACCGCGTTTGGAAGAGTCTAAGGGACTATTCAAAGAAGGATTGGGTCTATTGATTGAAGGAGCAAAAGTCCTCTTTGGAAGAAGTAAATGAAAAAAACGCCCCGCTTAAATTTCAAGCGGGGCGTTTATCATTTATCCTGTAGGGCATTGCATCGGTCATAAGATGGATCAATGTCAATGAACACATCTTCTTTTGCCGTCACAAACCATTTACTCAGTATTTCATCTTCTTTTCTCCTGAGTGTGGCGGCCTTCAACTTTTCATAGTCATCCTCAAGATTCGCCTTGTGTGCAGGATATCTGGCTTTGTAGAACAGAATCCTCACTTTGGTGCCTTCTCTAGGATCTTCAAAACGAAGAGGAGGAGTTATGTCTCCTACTTTCATTGTGTCGATGGTAAAATAAAGCACAGGATCTTCTAAAGTTCTTAGAGATAATCTATTTGAATTGGTAGCAGGGTCAGTAAAAAAACCCCCTGCATCCGAAGTCGCTCTATCGTCTGAATATTCCTTAGCCGCCTTTGCAAAATCGATTTTACCTGAAATAATTTCCTTTTTGAGACTGTCCAAATATCGTTCAGCCTTTAGGATATCTTCTTCGGTTGCTTTGGGAATTCGAAGGATATGCCTCGTGTTATAAGTGTTTCCTTTGATCTCCAACAACTGAATCATATGAAAACCAAATTGGGTCTCCACCGGATCCGAGATCTCACCCGGTCTTAGTCCTAATGAAGTTGCTTCATATTCAGGAGCCAATTCGCCTCTTCGGAAAAAACCAAGATCACCTCCTTGAGCTGCCGATCCCGGATCTTCGGAATATTTGGTAGCTAACTCTGCGAACGTTGATTTTCCACTTAAAATATCTTGTTTGAATCCCAATAACTGGCTGATGATTTTATCCCTAAGGTCAAGACTTGGTGTAGGTTTTCGGACAATTTGCCCAACCGTAGCTTCTGAGGTAAAAAGAGGAAGTGAATCTTTTGGAATCGCATTGAAAAATGCTCTAACCTCAGCCGGTGAAACCGTGATTCCTTCTGTAATCTTTGATCTCATTTTTTGCACGATTAGCTGCTCTCGAATCACATCTTCGATTTCAGCTTTCAATTGGTCTGCCGTCTTACCATAAATTTCAGCAAGCATATTTTCATCGCCACCAAATTGCTGCATGACCATACTGAACCGATTATTTGTCTGTACAAGCACCTCAGCATCTGTGACGACCACGGAGTCAATCTCAGCCTTGGCCACCATCAGTTTGTTGATCAGTAAACTTTCGAAGACTGAGCATCTGTTTGGAGCTTCCATTCCTTGTTGGGATTGGGCGATAGCTTCAATGTAGGTCTTTTGAACCTCAGATTCCAACACGATATTGTTGTCAACTTTGGCTACAATTTTATCCACAACCTGTCCCGTCGGAGGAGTTTCTTGGCCGTACACATTTGCCAAAATCAAGAAACCCAAAAGGCTCGGAAGAAGTCGGTGTAATAAGTTCATAAGTGCTTAATGTCTGTTCAGTGAAGATGTATGGATCAAATGTTATTGATTCAATGCCACAAAAGCTTCTTCTTTAACGGTATTATTGACCTGAATAGGATATTTTCCTTTCAGTTTTTGGGTAAGGGTATTTTCGAGGTATTCTTGGTAATCTCGGATGACAAGTCCTCTGGATTCTTCGAATTTGCGTGGACCTGCTGGTATTTTTTGACCAAGGTTAACCAGAAAGGTACTACCGTCCACCACTAGTTCTTGGTAGGGCAAATTTAAGTCTACCTTTGACAAAACTTGGTGGTCTTGGTATTCAAAGGTGCCCGATTCGGTGGTGAATGCCAAAGGAGAATTGGCTTTGAAGTTTGATTCAAAGTTTTGGAATACGGTAGGATTAAAGCCTGAATTTTGGAGTGCTTTTCTTGCCGACTCAAGTTTGGTCTGATCGATTACTCTGACAATGGAAGCCTCTACCCGATTTTTCCATTGGTAGTTTGTTATATTTTTTCTGTAAAACTCAACCTGGCCTAATGAATCAGAAATCCCTTTCTGCCAAACTTCCTGGTTCATGAGGGAAAATAACAAAATACCATCTCTATACTCCTTAAGTAGCATTCCGTATTCCTTATTGTTTGCTTCCAGGTCTTGTTCTTCCGTTTTGGACAGGACTTGAGATACAAACCTTTCATACCACACATCGAACGTACCACCGTTACCTCTAGGAATGTATTCATCTTCCTGCATGAATCTCCAAAGATCCGAACCATTGAATTTTTTGCCTTGGAGGGTAAATAATTCGGTGGACAAAAAATTAGATGATTCTAGTACAGCACCAAAACTGGATTTTGGAGTTTCATTTAAAGCCTGTGAGAATTTTGAGAGGTTTTCTTCGTTTTCCTTGAATCCATATCGGGCTTTTTGTACAGCCACCACTTGGGATTGAATCATGCTTGACCTGGAATCCCTCAAAATTCTGGACCGGATACTTTCCTCCAATTCTTCAAAGGACTCCAATTGCTTCTTGCCTTCCAAGCGCAAAATATGGTATCCATATTGGGTTTTGAGTGGGGGGGATATTTCACCGATTTCATTCAATGAAAATGCTGCCATCTCAAACTCAGGGATCATGGCACCTATTCCAAACCAGGGTAAAAGCCCTCCGTTTTCTTTCGTCCCGGGATCTTCAGAGAAGGTTTTTACAATATCTTCCCAAACAGTCGATTCCTTCTGGATCTCAGAATAGATATCGGAAATTTTCCTTCTGGCATTATCTTCTTGTGCAGGTACTTGAGGATCAAATCTTACCAGGATATGCGATACCCTCACTTGTCCTGGATTTGGTTTTCTGTCTTTAACCTGAATAATGTGGTATCCAAAATTGGTCAGAACAGGATCTGACACCTTTCCGATTTGAAGTCCAAATGCGGCGTCTTCAAATGGTTGCACCATCTGCAAGCTGGTGAAATAGCCTAAATCACCCCGATTGGTTTTGGCAGATGGATCATCAGAGTATTGCACCGCAAGTGTATTGATATCACCTCCATTTTCGATCTCGTTTTTAACTTTCAAGGCCATTTTGAGGACAATCAAGCTGTCTTCATTGGAGGCATTAGGAGGGAATTGGAATAAAATGTGGCTTGCACGGACGATCTCCTGCATTCTGGAGTAGGTCTTTCTCAATTCTCCTTCTTCCAGGGAATTTTTGATTAAAAATGGTGCAATTAGCGTCTCTTTGAATGATCCAAACTCATTTTGAAACTCCTCTGATTGATCTAATCCTAAAGATTCTGCTTCCCTGACCTTGAGTTTATAATTGACAAAAAGCTCGAAATTTTCTTCAAATTCCTCTCTACTTAGTCCGGGTATAGCAGTTTCCGTTCCTTTCCCTTTGGAGATCAGGTAGACCAACTCGTCCTTTTGAACAGCCTTGCCGCCAATGGTCAAGAGAATTTCTCCTTGGTCTTGGGCCGAGGCGAGGGTTACGTGTGAACCCGGAAATGCTACAAAAACAAATGCGAGGAGAGCCGAAAGGGTTCGGTAAATCATGAATTGGAAAGCAGATTTTAAATGCAATGTTACAAATTTATCAGGAATTCGGGTGGAATGCCTTGCGTACAGGGGATTTAACCAAAATTAGGAACGGAATTTTTTAATAAGTCGGCAGGTATTTTTGCCGTTGTTGGATTCAAACTCGATTTTATCCATGATTTTCTTTACCAAAATGATGCCCAAGCCTCCTTTTCTTTTTTCTACCATTACTTTTTTCAGATCAGGTGCGTCATATTCCAAGAGATTGAAAGCAAGGCCTTGGTCGGTAATTTCAAAAATCAATGCTTCACTGAGATCTTTTACTTCCAGCTCAATCTCATCTTCAGGGTTGCACCCGTGAGAGTGAATGATAAGATTGGCGCAGACTTCTTCTACTGCCAAAGTAATTTGGTGCTTTTCTATCTCGCTTAACTGAAATCCTGTCAGCGTCCTTTGCAAAAAGGACCTTAGCTCTGAAAGTGCAGAGGTTTGACAGGATAAATTCAACTTAGACTTCATGAGTACCTGCTATGGCTTCCTGTTTAGTTGAGAATAACGGAATCAGTTGATCCAAACCTAGGATTTTGAAGACTTCATAAACTTTTTGAGAAAGTCCAAAAATGGAAAGTTGGATTCCCTTTTCAGAAAAATCTTCCAAATAGGACATAAAGACTCCCAATCCTGCCGAGGAAATATATTCTAATTGACTACCATCTATTAATATAAGTTTAGCCCCACCATCCGAAAGCTCCTGAATCGCTTTATCCAAGATCACAGAGTTGCTGGCATCCACTTCTCCATGGAGGCTAAGTATGTCAAATTGGGTCTCTTTTGATTTTTCTAACCGAAGCATTTTTGTTCACTTAACGTGTATTCATTCAAATTTTACAACCATCAACGAGTAATCATCATCGATCATACCATCTCCCCCCACAAAGGAGTGAAGAGAATCGATCAATACTTGCTCTATTTCTTTTGGAGTTTTGGTGTGATTGATTTCTACCAAGCTTTTTACTCTCTCAAATCCAAACTGAAGCCCTTTTTGGTTTTTGGCTTCCACTATCCCATCGGTGATCAATACCAAGATATCTCCGGGTTCATACCGGAAGGTTTTTTCCTGTACGTGATTTTCATACAGGTTGTTTCTTAAAATTCCCAAACCAAGTCCATCAAACATCAGAAACTCAGATTTCTGCTCTTTGGCAGCGTAGACTAGGGTGGGTACATGGCCCGCTCGGGAATGGCAGATTTCTTTTTTTTCGAGATCGATGATAAAAATTGACGCTGTTATAAAGTGGTTTCTTTCCAAGCATTTGCTCAAGGCAGAATTGGCCTTGATCATAAATTCTGCAGGAGAGAGACCAAGTTGGATCAGACTGTGGAAAATGCCCTTCATCTGCGACATGTGAAATGCCGCCGAGGTGCCCTTGCCGGATACGTCACCGATGATCAGGACATAGCGAGACTCATCCAGCTTGAATGTGTCATAATAATCTCCTCCCACCTCATCAGCAGCATTGGAGTATGCACAAATGGCAAAAGACTTGGGATGATCCAATCTCGTAGGCAAGAGGGCTTTTTGGACCCGTTGGGCGATTTTCAGTTCTTCCTGATAGCGTTCGTTTTGGATGGCCTGGTTAAGCAGCCTGTGGTTTTCTACCGCAATGCATGCCTGACGGGTAAACGTGCTGATGATATTCACCATTTCTTTGTTGAAGCCGTCTTTGACCTCTTTGCACAGCACCATCCGACCGATTACGGCCTTGTTTATGACCAACGGAACCAACAAGGCAGATTCAAATTTGGGATGCTCCAAGCGGATACTTAGAGGATTTAGCTGTTCCGGCTTTTCTCCGATTGCCCAGACTTCAGCCGTTTTTTGGGTTTTGATCCATTCTGCGATTTCTTTTTTGGTCTCCAGATCCATGAACCGTACTTGCTCTTGGTGACTGTGTTCCTCTTCGTTGAGCTCTAGCCATGCCCCATCGGAATAAGAGGCGCTCATGCAGGAGTCCATCAAGATGTCCAAAACTTGTTCTTCGTTCTCTTCGGGTTGGATAGACTGGCTTAGCCGCTGAAAATTAATCGCCTCGGTCAATTTCTGTTCAAAAACTGAGGAGGTGGGTAGGTTGAATAAGGTCACCAAAAAGCTGAACAGGGCATAAATAAAAATAAACCCAAACAGGGCCATCAGGAAAAGATTGTCAGTCAGGTTGATCTGCAAGCGATCATCCGTCCCATAGGAAATAAGTCTTCTGAACAGAAAACCTGCACTCAGCAAGATGATGGAGAGGAAAAGGAGCGACTTCCATTTTTCCTTAAATGTCAAATAGGGAATCCATTTCAGATTGCCCGACAGGACAATAGACAGGATGAGCAGGATGACTAATCCAAACAGGAAGCTGTAGTCAAAATTGTTTTTATTGAAAAAGACAAAGAAAGCAGCTACGAGCATAGCAAACTCGAATGCCTGCCATTGCTTGACTACTTGCTTGCTCTTTTGGTAGAGAATCAGGTGCTTCCAAAGCAGGGCAGTGGAGATCAGGAAAATAGATGTCCAGGCGAAATTGACATGGTAGAAAAAGTTCTGAAGAAAAGGCTCCGTACCTATTTTGCTTTCTCCCAAAGAGAGATAAAATAATTCAATGACCAGTCCCACTCCAGAAGCAAACAATCCCGTAGAGGCACCTCTCCAGATGAGATTTAAAAAGTCACCTTGGGATATTTTGCCTATGGAATAGTTGTAAAATGCATAAAGGGTAAAGAAGAAAAGGATTTCCAGAATCCAGGTGATCTCTTCCGATATTCCGGAGTCCAGCTCATTGATCATTCCAAAGATCCTCACCAAATCCACAAACAACAGAGATAGCCATACCAAAATGGCTAGTAGAAGGCTGAGTTTGCCGATATGGATTGAGGGGAGCTTTACCATCGAATTGCTTTCGCAATAATAAATAATGTAGACTAATCCTGAGTCAGGCGATGTCTGCTCAAATCAGCCGTCAGTGTTAAAAATTATCAAAAAATCCTCAAATAAATACCAAATCTTCCACCACGCCTTTTCCTACTTTATCTTCTATCAAAACCAATAACTTGGATTTGCTCAGCTGTAGTTCTTTTTTGATCGGGCCGGAGGTGATGGTGACAAATAGTTTTTTGTCGCGGATGTAGATGTTGCCAGTTCGGTCAGCGATGGTTTTACCCACTAGCTCTCCCCAGGAGCTGATGAGTAGCTTCTCTTGATATTTATCCTCAAGGCGATAGGCTTTGAGCAGTTCTTTGAAAGCAGATTCTAGAGGTGCAGCCTCTTTTTTTCTGCCTGTGTGGGGTTCGTACTTCATGAATCAAAAGAAAAGTTCTGATGCAATACTGTCTGCCAGCAGTTGCCCTTTTCGACTTAAAGATAGGGTATTGCCTTGGGTGATCAGCCATCCCTGTTTTTCCAAGGAAAGAATTTCCTGTTTTTTTTCTGTTCGGATATCCACATCAAATTGGTCTTTGATTAGGTCCATATTCAATCCCCAGATGGTACGAAGACTGGTCAGAATCTTTTCATTGATCTGGTCAACAGGTTCTAAGGGTTCGATGACAAAGGGAATTTGACCTGAGCAGATGGCTTTGACATAAACAGGATTTGAAGAAGGATTAAATCCCCGATCAACACCATCAAAGGAGTGGGCACTCGGACCGATACCCAAATAGGAACTTCCCATCCAATAGTTGGTATTGTGAAGGGCAAATTGCCCCGGCTTCCCAAAATTGGAAATTTCATACTGCACATATCCAAAGCGGTCGGTTTGCTCCTGCAGCCATTCAAATTGCTCAGCCACAAAATCTTCATCTGCCGGTTTGAATTTTCCTTTTTTGGTCCAGTTGCCAAGGACCGTTTTAGGTTCTACCGTAAGTGCATAAGCCGAGATATGCCCAGGATCAAGATTCAGAGCTTGTGATAGATCACTTTTCCAAAGGCTATGATCATCATGGGGAAAGCCATAGATCAAGTCTATCGAGAATTTTTCAAATCCGGCCTTTCGGGCTAACTCAATGGCTTGTTGGCTTTCTTTTGCAGTATGCGCTCGGTGGTATTCTTTAAGTATTTGGTCGTGAAAGCTCTGAATACCCAGGCTCAATCGATCTATTCCAAGGCTTTTCCACCCTGAAAGTTTCTCCTGCGCTAGGTCGTCAGGATTTGCTTCCAGCGTGATCTCTGATTTTGTCCCGGGGAAAAGCTGATCAATTTTTCCAAGGATTGATTCCAATTGGTTGACAGAAAGAAGTGAAGGAGTACCACCTCCAAAATAAACCGTTTCCACAGCTTCTGCTTTCAGGTATTCTTTTCTAAGTTCCAGCTCCTTGATTAAGGCTTCAGTCATTTCTTCCATTCCTTTGAGATTGGTAGAAAAGTGAAAGTCGCAGTAATGACAAGCCTGCCTGCAAAATGGAATATGGATATAGATGCCTGCCACTTTTAATCGATTATCTTGCGAAGATAACTAATCAAAACATCATCACTTGCGAGTCTGTTTTTTGATCCTCTTTGCCTTTCTGATAGTCGGTGTGGGTCATTGCCCCGCTCAGGATTTTTTTAGGGTAAACTGGAACAACCCTCAGGGCACTTCGCATCAGTTTCGCACATTTTCTTCACGTGGAGGAGCAGCGGAGCTAATGGATTCAGTGTCTGTGGAGTTTAGGTCTCTCGGATACTTGATGCATTATTGGGAGGAAATTGAAAAAAAGGATACGCTCACATTCCAACTTCAACCGGGTAATCAGCATAGTTGGAAAGCAATAAAGCAGGGCAATGTACCTGAGGAATGGTGGAAAAAACTGGGTTCTCCACCTCTTTATTATTCCGGTCCTTATACATGGATGGAGACCTTGGTAAAGTCAATGGAAAATGAGGGTTTTCCATTTGCCGCTGTCAGGATAGACAGCATAGAGACTGAAGATACCTACCTGACAGGCGTTTTGGAATTGGATAAAGGCCCTTTGATCTTGTGGGATAGCCTGAAGGTCTCGGGTGAAAGTAGAACGACTCAAAAGTATCTACAGCTATACTCAGGATTGGTACCGGGAAAGCCATTTTCCCAAAAGGAGTTTGAAAGTGGAGTGAGAAGAATCCGCAGATCTCCTTATTTTCAGCTTGACTCCATCCCATATTTAGGTTTTCAGTTAAAGAGTGCTGCGCCGCATTTCAGGCTCAAGGATCGACGGATAAATGTATTTGACGGCGTGGTGGGATTGATTCCCAATCAAAATCAGCCCAATTCAATGCTGCTCACAGGAGATATCAATCTCCAACTGTATCACTTGGGAGGCAAAGGGAGGGATATTTCTCTGCATTGGCAGCGTCCAAACTTCCAGTCCCAAAACCTGGATTTATCGGCTAAGGAATCTTATTTATTTGGTTCTCCACTGAGCTTTGAACTTGATTTTTCGCTTCTGAAGCAAGACACTACGTTTGTAAACCGGGGAGTGAGTATTGAGTTTGGTTATTCTATTTCAGAGTTTGGAAATATTCGGTTTTTCAACAGACGTCAAGCCGGGGACTTGATTGGAGGCTTTGAATCAGCTGAAGTGCTTCCTTCCTATTTGGACTTCAGATGGAACAGCTATGGATTAGGTGCCGCTTGGAACATGCTCGATGATCCGATTTTTCCCAGAAAAGGGTCTACAATAGAGGCAGAGTTTTCTATAGGAAATAAGAATTTGGTCGAGAATACAGCGATTCCGGGAGAGGTGTATCAAAAATTTGACAAATCATCTACCCAACTTCAAGCCAAACTTCATGCAGAGAAGCATGTCTATTTGACCCCAGTTTGGGGCATGTGGATTAGAATGAAAAGTGGTGTATTGAAAAATGACAACCTGTTTTTAAACGAGCTTTCAAGATTAGGCGGGTTGAGGTCAATCAGAGGATTTAATGAGCTGTATTTTTTTGCTGATCGCTATGCCTTCCTCAATTTTGAGCAAAGATTGTTTTTCGGGAAAGGGTCCTATCTAATGGCTTTTGGTGATTTTGGAGTAATAAATAATCCTTTTACTTCACCGCAAATAGATCGTCCTAGATCATTTGGATTAGGAATCAATTTGGACACTGACGGAGGATTGTTCAGTTTTGTGTTTGGAATGGGCAAGTCTGCTTTTCAGCCGGCGACTATTTCCCAGTCCAGAATTCACTTTGGTTATTTGGCCAGATTTTGAATTGATTTGATAATGATCCGTCTGCTTGCCCTTATATGCACCCTTCTCCTACCATTCATTGGTGTTTCTCAGATTTTGGAGAATTATAAAGCAAACTGGGTTGATCAATCTGATGTAGCATTTTGGGAGCGAATGGAACAGAGAGATGTAATTGTTGATTTGCATTCGTTTCCTGAATCCCATTTTCAATTTGAAGTTCCTAAAGGCTCAACCATCTTTATCGACGGGAAATTGTGGAGGCTTTTTCCATCAGATACTGCATTTACTATTTCATCGCGACAGATCTCTGATGAGTTTGGCAGTGATTCGGTCAAAGTATCAGTAATTGGTCCTAGAAATAGCTTCGGTAGTTATCCTTTAACTCTTTCCAAGGTTGCCCAAGTTGGTTTTAGCAAGGGAGTAGAACTTGCAAAAGTAGACCAAGTCATAAAAACTCGGTTTTTGCCGCAACCCGTGAAGGATTTTTATTTTACTTCTTTGTTCATTACGTTATTTCTTTTTGCGATTTATAAAATTGCCTACCCTTACTTATTAGGAGTTCT
Organism: Algoriphagus aquatilis; assembly: GCF_042657405.1. Lineage (NCBI taxonomy): Bacteria > Pseudomonadati > Bacteroidota > Cytophagia > Cytophagales > Cyclobacteriaceae > Algoriphagus > Algoriphagus aquatilis. Next base: position 37,048 of record NZ_JBHSKS010000016.1, on the reverse strand, counting down.
CCTTCAGCCCCTGGCGGTAATCAACGCTGAGGACTTCTCCGAAAGTGGGAGTTTGCAAAAGGTCTTTTCATTTGATATTCTCTTTTACCTATTTATCGTTTCCACCATGATGGCCCAATGCTTGGTGACAGGAATGATAATTTTCAAAAAGGAATGGATTGAAGGCTTGATTGGTTGGGATTATCCATCGATCATGTTGCTATGGGTGACATCTTCCTTCACGATTTTGATTTTGACTATTTTGAAATTTATTGGTATCCGGGTAATTAGTTATTTATTTGATATGGGTAAATCTGACTTTGCCCACTTTTTTTATCTACTACGGTTGATTGTTTTCGGATTTACTGTTGTGATTTTGATGTCTTTATTTTTCGTGATCAATGATTTTTCATCGCTTCAAATCGTTTTTGAGATTTTGATTCAGACGTTTTTCTGGTTTTACATCATTGGTGTAACAGCCCTGTTCATGATTATGATGAATAGGTTGAGTTTTAAGAAATACCATTTATTTACTTACCTTTGCATCGCGGAAATAGTACCTTTTTTAATCCTGTCTAAATGGATTATGGTGCTAGTTCAGTGATGTTTTCGAACTAAAAAAAAGGAAATACTAGCATGAGTGCAGCTCCAAAAGACCGCTTTAAGCCTGTAAAGAGTATCCTAGTTTCCCAGCCCAAACCTACAGACGCAAACTCTCCGTACCTTCTTTTGGCCGAGAAGTATAAGTTGAAGATAGATTTTAGGCAATTTATTAAAGTGGAACCTGTGCCCCCAAAGGAGTTCAGGAAGCAGAAAATTGATATACTCAAACATACCGCTATCATTTTCACCAGTAGAAATGCAATTGACCATTTCTTCGCTATATGCAAGGAATTCAAAATTGAAATGCCGGCTGAGATGAAATACTTCTGTATCTCAGATCAGACAGCCCACTATCTTCAGAAATATATCGTAATACGAAAACGAAAATTGTTTGTAGGCCAAAAGACGGCTGAAGATTTATTCGACTATTTTAAAAAGCATAAAAGCGAAAAGTACTTATTTCCCTGCTCTGATATCAGAAAAGATGATATTCCGGGGTATATGGAGAAGCACGGTATTTCTTTCACTGAGGCTATCATTTATCATACAGTTGCAGCTGATCTTTCTGATTTGGCAGATGTGAAATATGATATTCTTGCTTTTTTCAGTCCTTCGGGAATTAAATCCCTCAAGCAAAATTTTCCAGATTTTGAACAGGGGAACACTCGAATAGCCGCTTTTGGCCCAACTACTGCTCAAGCTGTTAGGGATATGGATTTGATATTGGATATTGAGGCCCCTATGCCGAATGCACCAAGTATGACTGGCGCACTTGAGCTCTATATAAAAAAAGCAAATAATTTATGATTCTAGGAATCATTTTCTGTGGTTTTTCAGTTTAATTTTCTAATTAACTTTAAGGAAGTCTACGCCATAGAAAAATGATCAGACAGGGCATTGCCAAATTTTTTTCCAAAATATCAATAACACTGATCCTTCTTTGTTTTTCAGGTTTGGTGTATGCACAACAGGATGCCCAATTCACCCAATACATGTTCAATGGGCCGTTTTATAATCCTGCAATGGTAGGCAGAGAATCTGGATTCAGGTTTTCTGCACTTCATCGGTCCCAATGGCTTAACTATACCACGGCAGCAGGAACAACTGGAGCACCTATTACCCAGCTAATTACGGCTCAAGGAAGACTGGATTCCAAGAACATTGGATATGGTTTGACGATCGTTAATGACAATATAGGTGCTACCAATAACCTAGAGATTAATTTTCAAGGCAGTTTTCAGAAAAAAATAAATAGGGCCACGCTTAGCCTAGGTGGATACCTAGGTATGTTTTCCAGCTCTTTGGATTATGCAGAACTTATCGTGGTAAATCCCGAGCCGAATTTGCCGTTTACTGGGAAAGAAAGTCAAATGGCCATGGATTTCGGAGCAGGGATATTATTGGATCACAGAAATTTTTATTTGGGACTGAGCTCAAAGCACCTTAATCAGCCTTCATTTGATTTTGGAGATGCTTCTTATGCAAACCAATTGAAAACACACAATTACTTTCTTTTTGGATATAGAGTAAGGCCAATCGGCCAATTACGAATTGAGCCGAGTTTTTTACTGAAATCTGTCGGGATAAATAATTTTTCATACAATTTCAGCGTTATGGCTACTCACCAAAATCGGATAAACGGAGGATTTGCCTATAGAGGTGAGGAATCGATTTCCTTAATACTTGGATATAGTCTTTTAAAGGATAATTCATTGAAATTAGGATATGCCTTTGATTTAGTAGTGGGTGGGTTGGAAGCAAAATCTCCTACTTCACATGAACTTATGCTCAGGTATACATTGCAAGAAATGAGCAGAGGAGTAGAGAGAGTTATTCAAAGGACTCCAAGATTTAGGTTTTAAATGCCTCATTATGAGACTAAAAATAAACCTAAAGGCCTCACTTACGGTTGATTTACAAAAAGGTTTAAAATTGGCAGGTTATTTGCAGAATTGTGGCTTAATCCGTTAAATTTCGAAGTATTTGGAAGATTTAGATAGGTTAAAAAAATTGATGATTTAAAAACGTCATTTATGTATAAAAAAATGAAACTCCACGTTGTGCCATTGGCAGTTGGCCTTGCAATAGTGACTTTGCTTCCAAGTTGTGGACTTTTTAATAAAAAGGGGGCGGCCAGTGACAAGGCAAATAGAAGGGGTGAGGTGACTGGTGTAGCCAAGCGAGCTAGCTGGCAACAAAATTTACCTATAGACATGGTCCCTGTCAAGGCAGGAACATTTTGGATGGGACAATCTGACGAGGATATTGCTTATACCCAATCTTCCATGAATAAGCAGATTACAATATCTGAGTTCTTCATGGATAAATATGAGGTTTCCAATAACAAGTATAGACAGTTTTTAGAAGCAGTTAAGAGTGGGGAATTGGCTACAGGTACTCCTACTACACTTAAGGATCCACCGACTTTTAATTTTGACGAATTGAGACCAGATACAACTGTTTGGTCAACTAGCTTTTCATATCATTATGGAGATCCATTAATGGAATTTTATTTTGACCACCCAGCTTTTGATAATTACCCGGTGGTAGGTATTTCCTGGGATCAAGCCCAGAAATATTGCGAATGGAGAACCTACCATCTAAGAGCAAATGATGAATCCGATTTTGATGTTCCAGCTTTCAGACTTCCTACAGAAGCAGAATGGGAATATGCTGCAAAAGGAGGTAAGGATGTTGCAAAATATCCTTGGGGGGGACCGTATTTAAAGAATAAAAGAGGTTGTTTGATGGCAAACTTCAAACCAGGAAGAGGTAACTACATTGATGATGGTTTTGCCTATTCCGCCCCTGTTGATGTATTTGCTCCAAATGGTTTTGGATTATTTAATATGTCAGGCAACGTTGCAGAGTGGGTGATGGATGCTTACAAAGCGACTGCAGCTGTAGATACTTGGGATTTAGATCCTGTATATAATGATCCCAATGAGCCAAGAAAAATTGTACGTGGCGGTAGTTGGAAAGATATTGCTCATTACTTGGAGACATCAACTCGTACTTACGAGTATCAGGATGTGGCTCAAGCTCATATCGGATTCAGAACAGCGATGACCTTCATTGGGAGATCTGGATCCATGGACGTAAAAACTTCAAAAAGAACCAAAAGATAATTCAAAACAACCTTAACCTTTAATTTCAAATTACAAAAATGGCTAGCAAAGGCAACTTCTTTTATTCCAGTGTCATGCCCAAAATTTACGGTATTGGTGCTGCTGTCGTAATTCTTGGTGCGATGTTCAAAATTCTAGATTGGCAAGGGGCAAACCTCATGATTGGTGTGGGTTTGACTACAGAAGCAATCATTTTCTTCCTTTCTGCTTTTGAGCCAAGACAAGAAGAAATGGATTGGAGTAAAATCTATCCTGAACTTGCTGACGGAGCGCCTGCTAAGAAATCTAAAGGAGGTGATGAGGTCTCTGCAAAACTTGACGAGATGCTTACCAAGGCTAAAATAGGTCCTGAATTGATCGAAAGCTTGGGTAAAGGAATGCAAAATCTAGCAGTTTCAGCTGAAAAAATGGGTAACCTATCTGATGCTGCTGTTGCTACTAATGAATACGCCACAAATGTAAAATCTGCTGCCAAAACTCTAGCAGACATGAATGTGTCTTATGGCAAAACTGCTGCTGCTCTTACGGAAATGTCTTCCGCTTCAACTGATGCAAAAGCCTATCACACCCAAATCCAAACAGTCACCAAGAATTTATCTGCATTAAACGCAGTTTATGAAATGGAACTTCAGGATGCCAACAGCCATGTCAAGACCTTGAATAAATTCTACAGCAATATGTCTGCAGCAATGGCAGGCATTACAGAGGCGGGCAAAGAAACAGAGGCCTTCAAAAATGAACTGGCCAAGTTGAACCAAAATGTAAGCTCTCTAAATAAAATCTATGGCGGAATGCTTTCTGCCATGAAAGGTTAATCGGATCTCTCACATCTAAGTTGATATAATAAGAAAAGATGGCAGGAGCTAAAGAGTCACCTAGACAACGGATGATCGGAATGATGTACCTTGTATTGACAGCATTGCTGGCTTTGCAGGTAAGTAATCAGATCCTTCAAAAGTTCGTTCTTCTTAATGATGGGATGGAACGGACATCGAAAAATTATATTCTGAAGAATGAATCCACAGTTGGATCAATAGAATATACAGTACAGCAGCAAGGGAATAACGAGAAAGATGTTCCAAAAGTAGCAGCTGCAAAAAAAGTAAGAGAAGCCACTAAGGAAATATATGATTACCTTGAAGCATTGAAGCAGGAGTTGATAACCCAGTCAAATGCTAAAAATGAAGAGGGTAATTTCGTCAATGCTTCCCTAAAAAACACTGAAGTACCCGGTAATATGTTTGCCAATAATGGCAAAGGGGAAGAATTGAAGCAAAAACTCAATGAATATCCTCAAACAATCCAAGGCATTCTTTCAGGTTTGGGTATTACTGATCTCACATTTAGACCTATTGCAAGAGATGCTTCTGAAATAGAGCTTTTTGCAAACGATAGAGAGGCAAAAAACAAAAGCTTTGTTGCTTTGAACTTTGTTAAATCTCCAGTGGGTGCGGTTATCGCGTTGATTTCTCAATTTCAAAATGAAGTTTTGAACATTGAAAGTGAGTCATTAACCACAATTGCAAATACGATCGGCTCGTTTTATTTCAAAGCGGATATTACTGAGGCTAAAATTTCTGCGGTTTCTAACGTTGTAGCTGCAGGTACCAAATTTGAAGGTACTATGTTTATAGCATCCTCATCCTCTTCGGCTATTCCTACCATGTCCATTGATGGCCGCTCTGTTCCAGTAGATGAGAAAGGTTTCGGTAAAATCGAATTTACTGCTACTCCAGCAGGACAATATGACGACAAAGGACTCGCCAAGAAGGTACTTAAAGGTCAGATCGTAACGAATGTTGGGGGAGAAGACAAAGTTCTACCTGTTGAATACGAATATTTTGTTGCTCAACCAGTAATTAAAGTTTCTTCTGAAGTTGTGCAGCAGTTATATGCTGATTGTGCTAACGAGCTTTTGATCGAAGTACCTGCTTTAGGAAATACGTATTCTCCTGAATTTAATGTGGCAAATGGTCAACCTATCAAAGGAAGCAGACCAGGTCAAGTTACCATCATCCCTGGAGCTTCAGGTAAAGTTACCATCGGGGTGAACAGTGGAGGTAATAAAATCGGTGATGTCGTATTTGATATCAAACCGGTACCTGCACCAACCATTCGTGCTGTAGGCTCAAATGGTGCCGAGCTGGATATGAGCCAGGCACAGGCCATCAATGTATTGAGTGGAATGAAGATTGTAGCCAAAGCAGAGCCAACATTTGCCAGGACTATGGCAAAGGATGCGAACTTTGAAGTAACAGGAGGCGAACTGATCTTGCTGAGAAGTGAAGTGCCAAGAGCTACAGTACCAATTGGTTCAGGTATGCGTTCTCTTTTAGAAAGTGCAAAACCTGGTGACGACATCGTAGTAAGAGTTACTCAAGTTACTCGGACTAACTTTAGAGGAAATAAAATTAATTCTGAGCAAAGAGAGATTCTTCGAATTGCTATTAAGTAAAAAGAGGTCTTAAACTACCTAGATATGAAAAGATTTGTCCAATACGTCTATTTGATTATTCTTGCAGCATTTAGCTTAAATGCTCAGGCTCAAGTGGCAACTTCTGTAAATCCTTCTGGATTTGGAGATAGACAATTCGCTATGGATACAGTTTATTCAAATAAGCGTATTCGTGAGGATGACAAGATGTATCAAATCTCTGTTTGGAGAAGGATAGATCTTAGAGAAAAATACAATCTTTCTCTTTATGGTTCAGGGGATAATAAATCCAATGGAATCGTAAATCATATCTACAAAGCAGTGGTTGATGAAAATGCTCTTGAAGTTTTCGCAGATGAAGATTTTACAAAGCCTCTTTCTATATCTGAGTTTCAGGAAAATTTCTGGTTGTCAGCAAATGGAGACTCCATTTTCGTAAAGCAACTTTACTACCTAGATTTCAAGGAGGATTTTGTATTTGATCGTCACCATTCTGACCTGGTTTTCGACATTAAATTCATTGAATTGGTTATGCCTTCAGTGACTAATGCTAATGCTGGACAAAAAACAGTTGCCTATATCAGGTATAAAGACTTTGTGAATTACTTTAAAAATCATCCTGAAGCTAGATGGATCAATTTTCAAAATATTTCAAAGAGCTTAACATACGATGAGGCATTTGAATCCAGATTGTTCAGATCCGTGGTTAGGAGGTTTACTAATCCAGATGAGGCGCTCATAGCTGATATGGTTAAAGCAGATAACGCTAATCCAGCGATGCAAGCATACATTGATGCTCTAGCTTTTGAATACAAATTATTAGAATTCGAAAACTCCCTTTGGGAGTGGTAAATATAAAAGGGGCTTAGGCCCCTTTATTTTTTTCTATCCATTCTGTCAAAATCTTAGCTTTAGAGGCGCCGAGTAATTGTACTATCTCTTCCTCTGAGGCATTTTGAATTTTTTTAACGGATTTAAAGTGCTTGAGCAATTTCTCAAGTGTGCTTTCCCCGATCCCGGCTATTTCGATCAATTGGCTCTTAAATGCATTTTTACTCCTTACATTTCTGTGAAAAGTTATGGCAAATCGGTGTGCTTCGTCTCGAATGCGCTGAAGTAATTTTAAGCTTTCAGATTTTTTGTCAATATGAATCGGGTAGGAATCTCCAGGGAAATAGATTTCTTCCAATCTTTTGGCGATCCCGATAATTGGCATTTTGCCATAAATTCCCAACTCTTGAAGAGCTTCTACTGCTGAGGATAGTTGGCCTTTTCCTCCATCTATCACCACCAACTTTGGCAAGGGTTTTCCTTCCTCAATAAGCCTTTTGTACCGTCTCCCTACGATTTCCTTCATGCTGGCAAAGTCATTTGGACCTTCTACCGTTTTGATATGAAAATGCCGATATTCTTTCACCGCAGGTTTACCACTTAAAAAGCAAACCATGCTGGCAACAGGATTGGTACCTTGAATATTTGAGTTATCAAAACATTCGATATGATCGGGAACTTCCTGAAGGCTTAAATCTTGCTGAAGCTGTTTGATCACTCTGTCCTTTTTGTCCTGATTTAAACCAATGAGTAAAGCCTTTTCCTTTTTGTAATAAAGTGCATTTTTTAGCGATAGGTCAAGAAGTTTCTTTTTATCTCCAATCTTTGGTAGAGTCAAATTCAATCCTTCAATCGGGTTTTCCAACTCAATGTTGACTAGGACTTCTTCTGCATCGCTTTGGAATTGATCTTGGAGTCTGACAAGTACAGTAATTAACAATTCCTCCTCTGTTTCATCCAAGCGCTTTTTCAGCTCTACATTTTTGGAAGTGATCATGGCCCCGTTTTTCACTCGCATGTAGTTGACATAGGCAGTTTTCTCATCTGATACAAGTGTGCAGACATCAAGATTAGCAATGCTCGGATTGGTGATCAGCGATTTGGCTTGGTATTTTTCCAAAAGATCAAGTTTATCTTTCATCCGTTGGGCTTTTTCGAACTCCAAGTTTTCGGCAAAGGCCTGCATTTCCTGTTTGAAATAAGTTTTTGCTATACCCAGATTGCCTTTGAGGATGTGCTTAGCGTGCTCAAGATCTTTTAAATAGGCAGATTCCATTTGATTTCCCACACATGGACCTTGGCAATTTCCGATGTGGTATTCCAGGCAGACTTTGTACTTCCCTTCATTGATTTTAAGATAGGATAAGTCAAGATTGCAGGTTCGAATGGTGAATAACTCCCGGATAAGGTCAAGTACGTTATTCATCGCTTTGACGCTTGCAAAAGGTCCAAAGTAGGTTCCCCGCTTTGGGATCAGTTTTCTTGTGGGAAAAATTCTGGGAAAATTCTCTTTGGTAATCAAAAGGTAAGGGTAAGTCTTATCATCCCTCAAAAGGATATTGTACCTAGGTTGGATCTTTTTGATCAAATTATTTTCCAACAAAAGTGCATCCAATTCCGAATCTACCAGTGTAATTTCAATTCTTCGGATTTCTTTGACCATCCGCTTAGTCTTGAGATTTACTCCGGTATTTTTGTTGAAATAACTGCTGACACGCTTTTTAAGACTCTTGGCCTTACCTACATAGATGAGTTCATTTTCTTCGTTGAAATATTTGTAGACTCCTGGATGGTCAGGCAGAGTCAAGTGATCTTCTGGAAGAAATGAGGAGGATTGCATGAGGTGAAATTAAAAAAACAGCCCCAGATTAGGGCTGTTTTCATTCTTGGGATTATAATCGATTGATCATTAAAAGTCATTCTTTTTTGCGTCGTAATCAAAATCTGCAAACCGTTGACTTTCCTGTTCGTATTTGTCGCAATTGATCTCGATACTTAGTGGTCTTTCCGGTCTTGGAAATGGCCCTTTGGTATAACCTAGAGTTGGGTCTGCATAGACTTTTGCCATGTATTTGACCCAAATTGGTCTTGCTGTTCTTGATCCTTGCCCGGCTGTCCAGCTACGGAAGTGGATCGCACGGTCATCGCCACCGACCCAAGTGCCAGATACGAGATCTTTGCTGATTCCCATGTACCAGCCATCGGAAGCATTCTGAGTAGTTCCGGTTTTTCCTCCCAATTCATTTCCTTCTCTTAGTGTCCAGGGCACGCCTTGACTGGTGCCATCTTCTTCTTCGAAACCACCTCGGAGCATGTAAGTCATCAGGTAGGCATGCTCTTCACTCATCGCCGGTTTTTTTCTTGGTGTGAATTGCTGGATTACGTTCCCATTTTTGTCTTCAATTCGGTCGATGTAATAAGGCGTGGTGTGTTCTCCTTTGTTGACGAAGGTTCCGAATGCTCCCACCATTTCAAAAATTGAAACGTCATTTACCCCAAGTGCCAAAGAAGGAACCTCTTCCAAATCGCTTGTAATTCCTAGCCTTCGTGCAGTCTCAATGACAATTTTCGGGCTTAATTTTTTCATCATATAAGCCGTTACAGAGTTTACAGACTGAGCCATGGCTTTTCTGATGGTCATTTTTTCATATGAAAATTTTCCATCAGCATTGGATGGACTCCATGCAGGTTGGCCTGGGATATAGACCTCTACAGGCTGATCGATAACCGAATAGCAAGGGCTGTAGCCGTTTTCGATTGCAGCAGCATAGACAAAAGGTTTGAATGTAGAGCCAGGTTGTCTTTTTCCTTGCTTCACATGGTCAAATTTGAAATACTTGTGGTCCATTCCACCTACCCAAGCTTTGATATGGCCTGTGTGAGGATCCATGCTCATAAATCCTGCTTGAAGGAATTTTTTGTAATAACGCAGCGAATCCATGGTACTCATGAGTGTGTCTCTCTCTCCTTCCCAAGAAAAAATCCTCATTTTCTTCTTCTCGTTGAGCTTCATGTCAATGGAGTCAGTATTCTCTCCGTATCGCTGTTTGAGGAGTCGATATGCTTCTGTACGCTTTACAGTGGTTTCAATGAAGTTGGGTATGACTTGCCAGTTTTCATCTATCCATGGATCACGGTTACCCATTTCTTTATAAAATGCCTTTTGAAGATCAGCCATGTGCTCTTTCATGGCTTCCTCGGCATATCGCTGCATTCGGCTGTCTATGGTCACATAGATTTTCAATCCATCTCCAAAAAGGTCATAAGCAGAACCGTCGGATTTGAGTGTTTCTTTGGTCCATTTGATCAGGTCTGCTTTTACAATTTCTCTGAAGTAGGTTGCTAAACCCTGGTTTTGATTTTGGACCCGGTAATCAAGTTCGATTGGCAACTTGGATAGGGAGTCAAACTCCTCTTCGGTCAGCTTGTCGTTTTTGACCATTTGGTAAAGGACGGTGTTTCGTCTTCTTAGCGAATTTTCCGGATTGAACACAGGGCTGTAGTAAGTTGGAGCTTTAAATAATCCAACCAGCACTGCTGCTTCCTGTATGTTCAAGGTATCAGGTGTTTTATTGAAAAATGTTCTTGCCGCCGTTTTGATTCCGTAGGCATTCGAGCCAAATTCTGAGGTATTGAGGTAAAGTGTCAGGATCTCATTTTTAGTGTAGGCTTTTTCCAATTGGGTTGCTACGATCCACTCTTTGGTCTTGATGATCAGCATGCGCAATCCTGGCACGGAACTTAGGATTCCCTGACTTGCATCAGTTCGGGTTTTGAACAAGTTCTTTGCAGTTTGCTGGCTCAATGTAGATCCACCGCCGGCATCTTGACCCAGGAGAATAGATTTGACGAAAACGCGGATCATAGCCTGCAAGTCAATGCCCGAATGATCTTCAAAACGCTCGTCTTCAGTAGAGATCAAGGCATTCACCAAATTCGGAGAAAGCTCTTCGTAAGTAACAGGGCTCCTGTTTTCACGTGCATAAGTTCCCAAGAGCAATCCATCTGCAGAATAGAGCTCTGAAGCAAGTTCGCTGTCTGGATTTTCTAATGCTTTGAAGTCAGGAAGGGATCCAAACAGCCCCAAGAAATTGATGCTTACCATCCAGACAAAAAGAATAAATAGGACTAAGCCTCCTAAAAAGGCGATCCAGAGGTATTTGATAGTTTTACCGGCCCAGGAAGTAATGGTGGGTTTGGCAGCTTTAGACATAAGTTACAGATAAAGGGACCTGAAGAAAAGGAGATATTCTTCCAGATTTTTGGTTTTGTTCAGCGTTTGAAAATTCTCTATCGAGATGAAGAATGCCTTTGATTTAGCCTGTTGAGACAATCCAGTCGATTTAAACTCCTCAGAAAATTTCTTATAGTACTCAAGCGCTCTTTCCGAATTGCTGAAAGGGCTAATGATGTAAATGGAATTTTCCTGGTTCATGTTCATGTTTCCGGTGCGAAGTCTTGCATTGCTGAAAGCTTGCGCATGGAAATTCTCCAGATCTCCTAGCAAATTCTTGGCCGCTTCTACTTCTGAGGGAGTCAAAGCAATGACAAAAATATGGGTTTGCGACTCATTGACTTTATAAGGAGAATCGGCAGGCACTTCTGTTTTTTTCACATCAGCTATCGGTGCTGTCTCAAGCTGACTAGAGTCAGGCTGAGTGAATTTTTCTTCCTTCAAGGCCGCTAGCTCTTCCTGACTAAGTAGGGGTTGAAGCATTTTTTTTGCCAAATCTGTGAGCTCTAATTCTTTTGAGTTTTGAATAAACTCCTCCAATTTGGTTCGGAAGGCTATTCTGCTATCTAGTTTCCCGGTGACCATTGCATCGAGGAGGAGTAGCTTCTCTGTATTTCTGGTCAGTGGAAATTCGGCCAGCGTTGATCGGATTATTCCCTTGGCCGCTTCAAAATCCCCGCGGTAATAGGCATCATAGGCTTGTTCGTATCTTTTTGAAGATTCGAGGTAGGCCAAATTACCTGAAGCAGCATCGGGATTATTCACAGAATAGGTATACGGCGAGCTTGGGAATTCTCTGTTTAGCCTGTTTGCATAGAAGTCAGCATTACCGTTCAATTCCTTCTGACCCAAGTAAAGCATGTAGTAGGCTTCAGGCTTTTTGCTTGTGTTTGGATAGTTACGAATGAGCGTCTCCAGGTTGTCGATGCTCATTTTGGTTTCTTTCAGGTCAAAGTACAACAGCTTACCCAATTCAAAATAGGACTCTTCCATTTCTGAATTGGCAACCTGAAGCTGTTCAGGGGTGTTTGGGATCGCATTTAGCAAGCTTTCCACCGAAGGTAAACCTGCAAGGGCTGCATCTTCTTTTTGCGAAGCCGAATCCATTTTGGAAGCTTGGGGGCTTGTCTGACCTGAAGTCTGAAACAGTGCTGATCTCCTTCTCCAATTGTCCTGAAGCGGTCGATTTCCCCAAGTGCGGCTAAATTCAATGGTGCCCTGCTGCATGGCGGCTGAGTTGTCAAAGTAAAAGCTTGAACCGCTTGTTTTTCCGCTAAATGCCAAGAGGTTGTCAAAAATGCTGGTGTTTTTGGGTTGGTTTTTCAAAGCGGCCTCCTTGATCAGTCGCTCTTCTTCAGAAGCCAAAAATGCCTCTGCACGTTTTCGCTGCTCTTCTCCACCCAATGCTGCGAGGAAAATCAAGCTGTCATTTTTTTGCAATCGCTCAACGTGGAATACAAACTGATCCAAGGTCGCCTTTTGATCGTTGATCTTTGCAGCGATAGGATCTCCTTCTTTGATAAACGTCAGCGCACTGTCTAGGTAATATTTGGTAGCCCGGTAGTCCTTGAATTCGCTGAGATTGAGATCCGCCAGTTTTTGGTAGATGTACCCTTTGAGGCGAGGATTACTGCCGGGCTCTTTGGCGGCTTGATGTAGGAGTTTCAATGTGAGTGGAATGTCTCCCTGTTTTTCTTCAAAAAGTGCCTGTTCATATACCACCACATCTTTCAGATCTTTGTTTTTGGGATCCTTGTAGAGATCTTCGTAATAGTTTCTAACCTTCCGCAGGTCCTTAGATGCATTGAGTTCTGCGACTTGCTGTGCGTACAGGGTGGCATAAAAGCTTCTTTCATAAGGGGGATTGCCCTCCAATGATCTTTTATAGTAATCATAGGCAAGTGCATCCAAGCCTTCCCGTTGATAGCGTTGGGCAAGTATAAAATGGATTCGGGAAAGTTCCTTTTTGTCTTTAGCATAAGTAGTGGCGCGGTCTAATGCTCCAATCACACCACTTTGATCCGCTCTGCTTTCGTAGTAGTAGGCAAGTGTCTTAAACAACTCGTAGCGATTTTCTTCGCTGATTTCTGTTTCTTTGGAAAGGTAGTCAATGGTAAAGTTGGCGTCTTCGTACGTTTTCTGATCGATGTAAAGTCGCAGCAGGCTGATGAGCGCCTGATGCCTCAAGTCCTTGTCTTTGCTTTGACTGTTGACGTATCTGAAGGCATTTTTTGAGTCATCTACATGGGCTTGTAGGTAATCGATTTTTCCGATCAGAAAATAACTGTCATCGACCCATTTGGAGATTCGGTGCCAATCAATGGCTTTGGAGGAAAGTTCTCTTGCCGAATCCAGCATCGCCTTATTTTGTTGAATCGTGGCGGAGTCGATGGGAATAAACACAGGCAAGACCTGGGTGTAGTCCTCTTTGTAATTGTTCTCAACCTGGTTTTGAACCTCCCTGATCTTAACATCGGCCAGGTAATAGGCATTAAAATGAGCCGTTAGGTTATGAAAAGCCCTGTTGGTAAAGGTGTTGCGCTCGGAGGAGCATGCCCCCAAAAAAATGAGGAATCCTATTCCAAAAAGGATTGCATTTTTTCTCATTTCTGATGTTTACAGATTAAGGTACCAAAATAGGGCTTTTAGTGTACTTACCGAACGAATTACCGAAGGGATTATTTGAAGAGTGACAAAGATCGAAGATTCGATCAGCTTATATTTGAGAATGTCCTATTCAGAAAAGAAAAAAAAACAAACGCAACATGAGGCTCCTTCTTGGGCAAAGTACATGGGGCTTTCCTTCCAACTCTTTGCTGTCATAGGAGGAGGGACTGCCTTGGGCTGGTGGATTCAGGGAAAAAGTGCCATGAAATTCCCCGTTTGGTTGCTTCTCTTTTGCTTTGCCTCGATCGTTTTGGCTTTTTATCAGCTTTGGAAGAGCATCCAACAGGACCGTTAGACCATTTTGAAAAAAACGGGGTACTTTTGCATCAGTCAAAAACCACCTGCTTATGAAATTGCTCAGCAACTTCCACGTCAAGTTCCTCCTTGTGTCCGTTTTGATCGCAGGAACTATCTTGGTTTGCCAGAATTTTTTACCCCAAATCATCCACTCCAATATTTGGGGAATCTATGGTTTTGTTGTCGGGCTTTCTTATTTGGTCAGCGCATTTGCCTTGTGGCTTTACAAAAAGTCTCCAGAAAATTTTCTCCAAATCAAACTTCTCGGAATGGTAATTCGGATTCTGAGTTCCTTGGGCTTTATTGCCATTTTGGTGGTAATGGGCGTGGAAAATATTATTTTGTTTATCGCCAATTTCTTTATTCTTTTTTTGTTCTACCTGACTTTTGATATCTACACCTTTATTTCTAACTTGCGCCCGATTTCGAAGTAGCCCTCAAAAAAACGAGTTGATGACGCGCAAATTTCTGGTTCTAAGTCTTTTACTTTCAGCATTTTTGCTGAACTTTTCAGTTGCAACATTTGCGGCTGGTGCTGAGACTGAGGAAGGTAAAGAAGACCCGACAGGTTTTATCATGCACCACATCAAGGATTCGCATGAATGGCATTTTTTCAATATTGGCCATACTCACATTACCCTTCCTTTGCCGGTCATTACCTATGCCGCAGACCGTGGTTTGGAATTCTACAAGTCTTCTGATTTTCAAAATCCGGAGACACACAAGTTTGGCAAAGAATACGCGCACAACGGAATCTACATCGATGATCATGAGCACCTAGGACGTGTAGACGGGGGTGCTATCCTGGATTTCTCCCTGACCAAAAACGTGGCAATGATGCTCATTGTCATTGCACTTGTCCTCTATATGGCGCTATCTGCTGCAGGTCACTACAAAAAGCACGGTGCAGTAGCTCCGAAAGGCGCAGCCTCCTTGGTCGAGCCGATTGTGATTTTCGTCAGAGACGAGATTGCCCACAAAGCAATCGGTCCTAAGTACATGAAGTTTGTTCCCTATCTGTTGACACTTTTCTTCTTTATCTGGATTGGTAACCTCCTCGGTCTTCTTCCGGGTGCAGCCAACTTGACCGGAAATATCGCGGTGACCTTCACCTTGGCGATGTTGACTTTCATCATTGTCAATGTCAATGGCAATAAAGATTACTGGAAGCACGTGTTTGCCACTCCGGGTGTGCCAGTAGCCTTGTTGCCGATCATCGTGGTGGTGGAATTCATCGGGTTGTTTACCAAGCCATTTGCCTTGATGGTTCGTCTCTTTGTAGCGATCACGGCAGGTCACATTGTGATTTTGGCCTTCATTTCCCTAGTCTTCATTTTCGAATCTTACGCGATCGGGGTGGTATCCACGCTGATGGTGACCTTTATCAATATGATCGAATTGTTGGTAGCCACGATTCAGGCGTATGTGTTCACGCTGTTTACAGCGATGTACATTGGCGGTGCCGTGGCTGAGCACCATCATGACGATCACCATTAATTAGAAATTTCTTTGTTCAATTTATAAATCTAACGTTTATGTTAACTTCTATCTTGTTGTCTGCTGGATTGGCTCTTATGGGTGCTGGTATCGGTGCAGGAATTGTTGCGATTGGCGCAGGTCTTGGTATCGGTCGTATCGGTGGCCAGGCAATGGAATCTATCGCTCGTCAGCCTGAGGCTGCTGGTAAGGTTCAGACTGCCATGTTGATCATTGCAGCTTTGATCGAGGTAGTTTCCCTGTTTGCAGTAGTAGTTTGTCTACTTATTGCATTGAATGCAGGCGGTCTTACCTTCTAAGAACAAATGAATGGGGATTGGCGCTAGGCCAATCCCTTCCTTTTGAACAAAAACGAAATTAATCCTCCCTACCATGGATCTGATTATACCTAGTGCCGGTCTGGTTTTCTGGCAGCTTTTCGGCTTCTTAGCCCTGTTGTTTATCCTTATCAAGTTTGCTTGGAAGCCAATCTTGGCCTCTTTGGCGGAGCGTGAGGCAAGCATCGATAATGCCCTCAAAGCAGCCGAAAAAGCAAGAAACGAGATGGCTACATTGAAGGCTGAAAATGAAAAGCTCCTTCAAGATGCCCGAATCGAAAGAGATACCATCTTGAGAAAAGCTCAAGAGGCTTCTGCCAAAATGATCGAAGACGCTAAGACTGAAGCCGGTAAGCAAGGTGCGCTCATGATCGAGAATGCCAAAGCTGTCATCGAAACTGAAAAGAAGGCTGCCTTGACTGAGGTGAAAAATCAGGTGGCGATGCTTACCCTGGAAGTAACGGAGAAATTGCTCAGAAAGAACTTGTCTGATGACAAAGCACAGTCTGCGCTGGTAGATGAGTTTATCAAAGACCTAAAGCTTAACTAATCTCCTCCATGTCAAATCATAGAGTAGCATCCCGATATGCCAAATCTATTTTGGATCTGTCCATAGAGAAAGGACTACTGGAGGAGGTATTTGAAGATTTCAACGCGTTGGCTGCAATGGCCAAGGCAAACCGTGAACTTGGGCTAGCACTCAGCAATCCTGTATTGAGTTCAGATAAAAAGCTTAAAGTCCTTAAGGCTCTTTTTGCAAAAAAATCCAGTGCACTCACCATTCCCTTCTTTGAGATCGTATCCCGCAAAAACAGGGAGAATATCCTCGTAGACATTGCTAAGGAGTTTGTCGCACAGTACAATCTGTACAAGTCTATCCAAGTGGCTGAAGTCACTACCACCTCTCCGTTGACAGGGGCACAGCGCACCCAATTGGTAGAAGTTGTAAAGCAAATCAGCGGAATGAAAACCGTGCAGTTGGTAGAGAAAATCAATGCTGATCTGATCGGAGGTTTTATCCTGAAGGTCAATGACCGTCAGCTGGACGAATCCATCAGCAGCAAACTGAAAGCACTTCGCGTTCAGTTTTCTCAAAATCATTACGAAAAACAGTTTTAACGAATATATCTAATCGTATCATATCATGGCAGAAGTAAGACCTGATGAAGTTTCGGCCATCTTGAGAGAACAACTCTCCGGTGCCAGAACCGAAGCCGAACTAGAAGAAGTGGGTACAGTCCTCCAAGTGGGTGACGGTGTAGCCCGTATCTATGGACTTTCCAAGGCTCAGGCTGGTGAATTGCTGGAGTTTGACAATGGTCTCAAGGCCATGGTGCTTAACCTCGAAGAGGACAATGTGGGTGCAGTACTTTTTGGTGACTCCAAAGAAATCAAAGAAGGAGATACCGTAAAGCGTACCAAAAAGATCGCTTCGATCCAGGCGGGTGAAGGCATGCTTGGCCGTGTAGTGGATACCTTGGGTAACCCTATCGACGGGAAAGGACCTATCGCAGGCAACCTATACGAAATGCCTTTGGAGCGTAAAGCGCCGGGCGTAATCTACCGTCAGCCGGTAACTGAACCGCTTCAAACAGGTATCAAGTCTATTGATGCGATGATTCCAATCGGTCGTGGCCAGCGTGAATTGGTCATCGGTGACCGTCAGACGGGTAAGACTGCTGTGGTAATCGATACCATTCTGAACCAAAAAGAATTTTACGACAAAGGTGAGCCAGTATTCTGTATCTACGTGGCCGTAGGTCAAAAGGCTTCTACTGTGGCCGGTGTAGTTGCTGCTTTGGAAAAAGGCGGAGCCCTACCTTACACGGTAGTAGTTTCTGCTGCTGCTTCAGACCCTGCACCCATGCAGTTCTTTGCGCCATTTACCGGTGCTGCGATCGGTGAATTCTTCCGTGATACCGGCCGTCCTGCCTTGGTAGTTTATGATGACCTTTCTAAGCAGGCAGTAGCTTACCGTGAAGTGTCTCTGCTTTTGAGAAGACCTCCGGGACGTGAAGCTTATCCGGGTGACGTGTTCTACTTACACTCAAGATTGCTCGAAAGAGCTGCGAAAATCAATAAGTCTGATGCTATCGCGCAGCAGATGAATGATCTTCCTGAATCTATCCGTCCGTTGGTAAAAGGTGGTGGTTCGTTGACCGCTCTTCCAATCATCGAGACGCAAGCAGGTGACGTATCTGCTTATATCCCGACTAACGTGATCTCTATTACCGACGGTCAGATCTTCTTGGAGACCAACCTATTCAACTCCGGTATCCGTCCTGCGATCAACGTGGGTATCTCTGTATCCCGAGTAGGTGGTAACGCGCAGATCAAATCCATGAAGAAAGTGGCAGGTACCCTAAAGCTTGACCAAGCGCAGTTCCGTGAATTGGAAGCGTTTGCTAAGTTCGGTTCTGACCTTGATGCTTCTACCAAGCGTACCATCGAGAGAGGTCGTCGTAATCAGGAAATCCTGAAGCAGCCTCAGTACTCTCCGGTATCTGTTGCACATCAGGTAGCGATCATCTACGCTTCTACCAAGGGCTTGATGGATAGCGTGCCTGTAGAAAAGGCAAGAGCATTCGAGAAAGAATTCTACACCTTGTTGGATGCCTCTTATCCTGAAGCATTGCAGTTGATTCTCAAGGGAGACATCGACGGCGCAGGTAAGATTTTGGCAACTGCAGCTGCTGAACTCGCTCCTAAATACGCTAAGTAATTTGATTTCATTCCCCGTTGGGCTTCGGTCCGACGGGGTCATTATACCTGACAAAGCATTCGCTGATGGCTAATCTTAAGGAAGTAAAGCAAAGGATCAACTCGGTAATCTCCACGCAGCAGATTACGAAAGCCATGAAGATGGTTTCCGCTGCCAAGCTGAGAAGGGCACAGGACAAGATCGTACAGATGCGTCCTTATTCCCAAAAGTTGACCACCATTCTCAACAATGTCTCTGCAGCTAGTGAAGGTGCAGCGGATATTGCCTATGCTCAAAAGCGTGAAGGCAAAAAGGTGCTTTTGGTGCCTGTGACTTCAGACAAGGGACTTTGCGGTGCGTTCAATACCAACATCATCAAGGCCACCAATGCTGCCATCAAGGAGCAGTTTGTAGGTGCTGAGATCAGCATTCTTCCTTTGGGCAAAAAGTCCTACGAGTACTTCAAGAAGTCTTCTTACACCTTGATAGATGCTTACTACGGCGTGTATCATAACCTAACCTTTGATGTGGTAAAGGAAGCGGCGGAGTTTGCGATGAACGGATTCGTGGCAGGGGATTATGATCAGGTATTTTTGGTGTTCAACGAGTTTAAAAACGTAGCAACGCAGATCGTACGGACCGAGCAGTTTTTGCCGATGGCACCTCAAGAGTCCAACGAAGTAAAAGCTGCAGAGACTGACTATATCCTTGAACCTTCTCGTTCTTACATCATCGAAGAGTTGGTTCCTACGTCATTGAAGATTCAGTTCTACAAGGCCGTATTGGAAAGCAACGCCTCCGAGCATGGTGCGCGAATGACTGCAATGGACAAGGCGACTGAAAACGCCGGGGAATTGCTAAAAGAACTGAAACTAATGTACAACCGTACCCGTCAGGCGGCTATCACCAACGAGATCCTCGAGATCGTAGCTGGTGCCAATGCCCTTGCCGGTAAGTAACCAACAATAGATCCCAAATCAGGACCACAGCTCGAAAGGGTTGTGGTTTTTTTGTTTTTAAAATACTCCCGCAGATTACCACTGAAAAAGTCGCGGATTTTCGCAGATTCCGTCCATGGGATGAGTTACGACTCAAATGGTAACCTAAAAGCCATGACCCGAAGGAACGAGCGCACACCGGTGACCTACGATGTGGTAGATCAGCTGACCTTGGGTTTGTAGACTGTTTTTTTGGCTTGTGGTGCGCGTATTGTTTAGGCGCAGCGACTATCAGGGACTTGTTTTAGAATTTTTTTAACCTGGATTATGCATTAGAATTCGTAGCGAGAATTCAAAATGAAAGAAAATTAGGCACTTTGGAGATCGAGTCGTAGGACCGCTACGGTGAGATCGAAAAGTGAAGTGAAACGGCTGATTTTGACTTATTTTGGGCTCGTAGTAGATTTTCTAATGCCTATTTCAGGTTTAATATATCCCCTGAATCCATCGTTCAAAAAAGACATCATAGACTTGGTAATAGGGATTGCCTGTTGCATCGTGTTCTTTGTAGATCAGTTCTTTTTCCAAAAGAGCGTGCAGGGATTTGAGTACCGTAGCGCCACTTCCTAGCTGATAGGCACCGATAAAGTCCTTGGAGGTCGGGGCAGAGACGCGACCGCTTCTGGCTATTGCCACGGCGAGTTTCCATTGCTGTGTACTCAGCAGGGTGCGGTAATGAAGGAAGAAGGTTTCGCTTTCCTTCAGGATTTGTTGGGCACAAGTCTGCCAATCCTCTGCCGAGTACTCAGTCGCGGGCAATTGATACAGACGATTGCATAATAGCTGTACGTAGTAGGTGTGACACTTGGTCCATTCGAGGATTTGCTCTGCGGTTTGCTCGCTTAGCTTTTTTCCATGCGAAGCAAATTGGCCCACGATAAATTTCCGGTACTCCCAAACGTCTATTTTACCCAATTGGATAGGGCTGGCACTTCGGTAAAAAGGTCGGGAAGGATTAGAGAAAAGTTCGTTAAGAATCGATTGTTGACTTCCCGAAAACAGAAAGAACACGTTTTGCAGCTGTTGAATGGCTGCCCGAAGCCAAGCATCGGTGTTTTTTTCCGGATAGGAGTGAATTTGTTGAAACTCGTCGATAGCGATGACTACAGGGTTTTCCAATTGGGAAAGAAAGGTCAGGATATCAATTACGGGCCGTTCGGCCTGTGAGAGTTGAAAACTCACCTGAGGAATGCCGCTTAGCTGATCGAAGGAGATGATGGGTCGAAGTGTTTTCACAAATTCCCAAACCCGCTTTCCGATCTTGTCTTTTTCAGAGAAGTGCTGAAGCAAGGCTGTACCGATGGAGTTGAGGAGTTGGGATTCATTTTCTGTAGGCAGGATATCGAGGTAGATAAATTCCCAATTGCTTGGTAAGTAATGCCTCACATGCTGAATCAAGGCCGTTTTTCCAAGCCTTCTGATTCCCATCAGCAGGCAAGACTGCCCGTTTTGCAGGAATTGTGTGAGTTGTAGTGTCTCCTTTTCTCGGTTGCAAAAATATGCAGGGCCATAGTATCCCGAGGTGGGAAACGGATTCAGAGGTTTTTTGTATAGCATGGCCATGGCTTCTCTTTTGGTATCACTCAAAAGTAATTCACCAAAAGTGATTTACCAAAGGTAATTTACTAAAAGTTAATTGAGGGGAAGGTTAGATTAAACCTGTCAGGTCTTCAAGACCTGACAGGTTTTTTTTTGGTTTTTCCCCTTACAGCCTAATCCTTCTCGCGACCACAGCAGCCATGATGCGGAGGCCTTCATTGTTGGGATGAACACCATCGGGCAGGAGTTCGGGTTTGTCCATCAGCGGGGTGTAGAGATCGATCAGTTCCGCACCGGATTTTTGGATGATCTCCATCAGCATGAGCCGCTGTTCGTTGTTCATCACCTCGGGATTGATGCCAAAGTTGACCCGGGTGACAGGCACAGGCATCACGACATAGACTTTGCCATCCTTGGGCATGTGTGCACGAAACTCCGCGATTAGATCAAGGTAGTCTTTCACAAAATCGGCTTTATGAGCCCAGTTTTGAGGTTTGGAATCGTTGGTGCCCAGCTTGATGACGACTACATCGGGTTGGAAATCCTTGACCTGCTGGAATTGGGGCTCGTTCCAATAAGGATAGTCTCCTTTTTTGAGCAGGGTACGACCGCTGACGCCGAAGTTTTTGACTTCATAGGAATCCCCGAGTAGGGCGGCTACCTGAAGAGGATAGGAATCGGGATTGTCCCTACCGGGGCCTTGGGTGATGCTGTTGCCGACGAAGGCTACTTTGATGGGGCTTTGGGAAAAAGCGGAAAAGCTGGCGAAAAGCGCCAAGAATAGGAGGGAGAGTTTATGCATGGTTTTTTGGGGTTTGGATAGGGAAATTGGTGATTTTTTACCACAAAGGCCACCAAGGAAGATGGAGAATTAGACATTTCTTGAACTTCAATCCTTTATCTTTTTAACTACCATTTTAAAGGTCTCAGAGGGAAAGCTAAAGCTTTTTTATTCACCGTAGGGACGCAGAGGGCGCAAAGGATTTTTAACCACGAAGGTCACGAAGGACATGGGAGGGCACGAAGGATTTTTTGGCCACAAAGTGAAATGAATAGGACCCCAAGGGTTAGTTAACTACCGAGCTCACTGAGAAAAGCTAAAGCTTTTTTGATTCACCGCGAAGGCGCAGAGAACGCGGAGATTTTTTACCAAAGGAAAAAGGAAATCTTGTAAGTGGTCACAGATGCACAGATATAAAAGATTTATCTGTGAATCTGTGGCAATTCCTTTCATTTTAAAATTCCCGTGTAATTTCGTCCATGGGATTTTTGCAAAGGACATTTCAATACCTTTCTTGGCTATCGCTTGACGTGGTGGTCGGTGCGATGGCGGGGATGTATTTTTTTATGGATCTATTTCATGTGCATTTGCAATGGCCCGCTTTTGCCTTGCTTGGATTGGCTGTGTGGAGTATCTATACGCTTGATCACTTGATCGATGTGCAAACTGTACGGACTGAATTAGTCCCTAGAAGGGAATTTCACCGAAAATTCAGAAAAGCGCTTTGTGGCCTGTTGATTTTGTCAGTTTTAATTGGCTTGGTTGGTGCGTTTACTTGGTTTGGATGGGGAAAAGAGCTTCAGCTTACCTTGATTCTGGCCCTGCTGATATTGGGAAGCCGGGTGATGATCCGCAAAATTGGTCCCGGATGGATGAAAGAATTTTCGATTGCTGTCTTCTATGTGGTAGGCATTGTTTGGCTGCCCATCCTGCGGGCTGAGGCAATCGATATTACCAGGAGTTCCCTGCTTTTTTTGCCGGGCTATATCCTGTTGGCATTTTTGAATCTGCTGATGTTATCCTTTTTGGATCGGGATGAAGATGCGAAGTCGGGCTTTTTTTCTGTGGCAAGCACGCTTCCTACCCAAAAAATCATCCAACTCATCCGTCAAGTCGCCTTTGGGTTGATTTTCCTTTCTTTGGCAGGATTTATCTTTTTACCCTCTTTTTATCGGCCATTTTCTTGTGTGGTAGTACTGATGGCTTTGGTTCATTATGTGAGCTTTTTCCAAAGTGGTTTACCGGTTCATCAGAAAAGGCAACGAATGGAACTCGCATTTTCAATTCCTTGGCTTTTGATGCTACTCTGAACTCTTTTTTTGCGAAGCCTGAGGGTCAAATCTCACAAAAATCGCCAGCCAAATCGAGCGGCTTAGGCGGTAGGTCAGCGGAAGTGCCAAGGTCACCACGGCAGTAAGTAAGCCCAGCAACATGCTGAGCGTGTAATCAGGATAAAGGATTGTTAAGGCCACCCAAGCTGCTATGAATAACGCGGTGTTGATCGCATAACTTACAAACATGGCTCCGAAGTAAAAACCGGGCTCTGGCTCGAGGGATTGCTGGCAATGCGGGCAATGGGAATGCATTTTAAACAAGCTTCCCGGACGCAGGAGGTTTCCTTCTTGAAAAAGGTTGCCTTTTCGACAGCGGGGACATTGAAAGGTGAAAATGGACTTGAGCATGGGGTTTATTTGCCTGCTTTGGTGATGATTTGGCGGATGAGTTGATCGAAATAAGCTCCATTTCCGGGGCCGTACCAGTTCATTTCTCGGACTTCATGAAAGTGCTCGTCATAGAGTTCATCGGGGGTAATGTACCCGATGTATCCTCCATTGAAGACTGTCACCATGAGCTTAAGGCCCTGTTGATCGGCGAGTTTTTCCCATTCTTCATAGAAGACGCCTGACAGTTCGCCGCTTGAGGAGATAAATAGAATCCGACCCACTTGGGTAATGTCCAAGTGAGCATTGGTCTCGCCTAATAAGTAGTTGAACAGCCAAGGTCGTATTCTCAGGTTATCCGAAATCCGCAAATGCGGTTCGCGAAGGGAAAGATCCAATCGGGAATGGAGGACTCTTGGGATTTTGTTGGAAGCAAAATTGGTCATCCGCAACCAAATGACCGAGTCCAGTGCTGTGGCGTATTCCTCTACTTTTTCGGGTGTGTTTCCTTTCGAAAGTGGCCGGTGACTTCCCACCGTTCCCGCAGCATAAAGGGCGAGTTCGTATTCCCGAGCTTCCATTTTTTGAGTAAGTGCCTTGGGGTAGTCTCCTGACAGTCCCATAAACTTCGAACTCAAGCAAGTAGCATGTGCAGCGTAGGTGAAGAATACCGCCTTTTTTCCATCCCTTTTGGTGAAAATGACCTGCCGGACAAAGGGATCAAATGGTCCGTCTTTGACAAATCGGTTGGCGACAAAGTTTTCTGCTTTGGTTTTTCGAAAGCTCATCGACACCGAATCCTCGGAAGCAAGGGCTGTTTGGAGGGCTTGGACACTTTTTGCAGCTAAGAGGTCTACTACTTTTTGATCATATCCGCCAAAAGCCAACTCTCCCAAGGGGCCTGGCATGTAGCCACCCATTCCGGAGTGGGTATGCGTGGCAGTGAAAATGATTTGGTTAGTCGGGATTCCTGCTTCTTTTACCGCATTTTCTACCGCTTGAGCCAAGGCAGGATGAACAATCAGTAACTCGTAATTGAGCCAGGCGATCCGGGTTTTGCCATTGCTCAGCGTAATAGCTTTGACATAGCTGGAGTCTTGAACAAACTCATAGGGCCCTCTCGGGGCGTAACCTACCAGATCGACGGGTTTGGGGGGAGTGACATTGGCTTTGGACCATCCTGCAAGCCAAGTTTCGCCTTCCGATCCTTCCCATGGTGTGGAAGATAGTCTGTCGAAGGTTTCCCGGTAAAAATCCTGCTCTTTTATCGGGCTTCGGTCCACCGTGGTGATCGTCGCCAAGGCGATCAAACCGATCACTCCAAGGAAGTAGGCGAGGAATTTGAGTAGACGAGGCAAGGGATTTACGAATTACGATTTACGAATTACGATTTACGAGTGACGACATTTGCTTGAACTTCAGATCATTTTTAGGAAATCAAACATCATTAAACTTAGAAAGTGATTTTTGACTTAGACGCCTCCGAGGGTGCCCTCACTCAAGGATAGCAAACAAACCTTGAACTCCGAACCAATAAATCAATAACTATTAACCTTTATCCAATAGCTAATATCGAATGCCGAACATCGAATACTAAACTCTGAACGGATCAATACTAAATGCCCCAGTGAGTGTCCTCACTCACGGATTGTTGAGCTACTTAAAGCAACAGATTATTGAACGCCGAACAAATAACTCAATAACCAATAACTGAATATCGAATGTCGAATGTCGAACTCCGAACATCGAATGTAGAACCCCGATGGGATCAATACTCAAACGTCCCGTGTGGACTCTGAATCGTGACTTTTTTGCCTTCATGAGGTTCCACTCTGCCGATGATTTGTGCTTCCACCCCGTAAGACTCGGCGATGTCGATGATTTCCTCGGCATAGCGCTCGTCTAGGTACACTTCCATGCGGTGGCCCATGTTGAAGACCTTGTACATTTCTTTCCAATCGGTACCGCTTTCTTCCTGGATGATTCGGAACAAGGGCGGCGTCTCAAACAGGTTGTCTTTGATCACATGGACATTGTCCACAAAGTGCAGCACCTTAGTCTGTGCACCTCCGGAGCAATGCACCAAGCCGTGGATGTTTGGACGCATGTAGTTCAGCACGTCTACCATGATGGGGGCATAGGTTCGGGTAGGCGAAAGCACCAATTTACCCATGTTCACCGGCGCACCTGGAGCCGGATCGGTGAGGTTGTATTTGCCGGTGTAAACCAAACTGTCCGGAACAGCCGGATCAAAACTTTCAGGGTATTTGGTCTTCAGCAATTTATTAAATACATCGTGACGGGCGGAAGTTAGTCCATTGCTCCCCATACCGCCATTGTATTCGGATTCGTAATTGGCTTGACCATAGGAGGAAAGCCCTACGATCACGTCACCCGCTTGAATTTTGTCATTGGAGATGACCTCATCGCGGCGCATTCGGCAAGTCACCGTACTGTCCACGATGATGGTTCTTACCAAATCTCCTACGTCGGCAGTTTCCCCTCCAGTAAGTACGACATTGACTCCGTTGTCTCGGAGCATTTGGAGTACTTCCTCTGTGCCTTGGATGATGGCAGAGATGACTTCGCCAGGTACCAGATTTTTATTTCTTCCAATGGTGGAGGAGACGAGAATATTATTGATGGCGCCTACACACAGCAGGTCGTCGGTATTCATGATAATGGCGTCCTGCGCGATGCCTTTCCACACGCTGAGGTCGCCGGTTTCCTTCCAATAGAGGTAGGCCAAAGAGGACTTGGTGCCCGCCCCATCTGCATGCATGATATTGCAAAAGTCCGGGTCATTGCCTAGCGTGTCTTCGACGATTTTACAGAAAGCCTTGGGAAAAAGGCCCTTGTCCAACTTGGAGATGGCGTTGTGGACGTCTTCTTTGGATGCGGAAACACCGCGCTGCATGTAGCGCTCGTTCATAGCGGAGGAAAGATTTGGTTGGGGCAAAGGTAGCCAATGGAACCCGGAATATGCATTAGAATTCCTATTACGAGGCAAAAATGCTTTAAAATCAATCGCTGCGCTGCATTTAACTCATTCACCATAGCGTGGCTATGCCTCATTCGTTAAATACTTGATTTTCTTGCATTTTTTCCTCTCAAAACGGACCCTAATGCAAAATCCGGGTTGAAAAATTGAAAGAGGGAAATAATCGAAAATTCTAGGGTTTGGCTGCCTTTGATGGTTTAAGTTGATTATTGCACTTAACTGTCAAAACTTTAATTCCGAATGAGGTGTGTATTTATCAAAAACATACACATGAGAACCAATATCGATATTGATGAAAACCTGATTCAGGAGGCGATGAAGCTTACCGGGATCACCACCAAAAAAGCTGCAGTGGAAGAAGCGCTACGACAAATGGTATCATTAAAAAAGCAGGAAATAATCAAAGAGCTTAGAGGTAAGTTTAAATGGGAGGGAAATTTGGACGAAATGAGATCTTCAAGACATTAGAATCAAGACACAAGAATCAAAACTTTTTTGCCACAGCATAGCACAGATTTTTATTTTAGAATTTCAAAACATCGAGAATCCTCAAAAGGATCAATCTTTCTTTTAACGCCGTAATTTGTCAATCGAAATTCGTAAATCAAAAAGGGTGGTTGCCCAGCCTTTTCAATCTTTGCGATCTTTATTTTTTTCCAACCAAGATCAAGTCTTCTTGAGGAGTAATCAGGTATCTCGCCCCGTCAGCTGTGACTACCGCCATTTCTTCGACTGAGATGGTTTTTTCTGTACCATCAGGCTGCTTCCAGCAATGAAATCCGTCAAATGCGAAGACCATTCCTTCTTTGAGTAGCTTTTGTGCTGCAGGTCGTGGTTGAGGCAGTCGGGCACCGCCTAGGTTTGGTCCTACGTCGTGTGCCACGTAGCCGACCGGGTGACCGGTACTCCAAGGCACATAGAGGGAACCCGCTGCGTCCATCAAGTCGCGCTGGGCCCGGTCTACATCTTCCCCTTTCACGCCCGGCTTCATCGCACCGAGTGCGGCACGGCTGCCGGCTTTTCCATTTCCCCAATATTTCTGAATAGCTGCTGGAGCGGCAGTTTCTCCTTCCTTCAAGACATAAGCAAATCGCTGAATATCTGACACCCAAATGCCGTAAAGTTTTACTCCAAAGTCGGTTTGAATCACATCTCCGGGCATGATGACTTTGTCTGTGGCATGGGAGTGACCACGGTCAGGCCCTGAGTTGACATTGGGGTTTTGGTCGGGATGCCAAGCGTCAGTGACTCCGTACTCGGCCATCTTGGCTTTGAGAAATTTGGCTACGTCAGCGTCGGTGGTTTTTCCAGGCTCGATCATCGCATAGGCTTCATGCTGGAAGTCGGAAGCCAACTGGGCTGCTTTGGTGAGGATTTCCACTTCTTCAGGAAGTTTAATGGATAGCCATTCGTACACGAGTTCGTCTGAGGAAATCAATTTTTTCTCATCCGCGCCCATCAGACCAGCTAGTTCTTGATACTGACTGTGTGTGATGCCATCCGCCATTTCATTGCTAGCGGAGGAGTTGATGGCTACTTTTTGGAAGCCCTTGGATTTGATAAATTCCACAGCTTTGGCGACAGCAGATTCTCCACGCGGAACACGTTCTACCTTTTCGTGAATATCGAGATCATCAAGAGCCGTAGCTTCTCCCTCGGGAGAAAATACCAAGGAATGAAACCCACTTTCGTCATTGAAAAACAAGAATGCGGCAGTTCCGCTTGCATTTTCACCTCCTACATGGGTAGCAATAGGATCATTGTAATTTTCCCGGCAGACGACCAGCCATACATCCACTCCTGCGTTTTTCAGCGCAGTGGGTAGGAGATGATTAATCCGTTTTTTTCGGATTTCAGGCCAAGGATTTTCTCCCCAATAGGTGACAGGGTCTATTTTTTCCTGTTTTTCCGAGGTGGTTTCCGCGTTGGGTTGGCAGGCCCAAAGAGCTGCCATAAACCCAAAGAGTAGAAGTTTCTTTTGCATAGATTGGCTGTAATTCTTTGGTAAATTAATCAGGATTTTGACATGCAAAAAGAACCGCTCGAAGGATGCAACAACCTTTCATTCATAATTCGAATCATAAAAATCTTTTATTTTGAACAAAAACACAGGACAAGCGTGTTAAAGTGCAAATCGAATCCGCCTTATCCCGGCATTAAATGAAAATAGGAATTGTCTGTTATCCCACCTTTGGTGGGAGTGGTGTAGTGGCTACTGAGCTTGGAAAAGGTCTGGCCAAAGTGGGGCATGAGGTTCACTTTATCACCTACAAGCAGCCCATGCGATTGGATTTTTTCAGCGAAAATCTCTTCTACCATGAAGTGGATATCAAGAGCTATCCATTGTTTGAATTTGCACCTTACGAACTCGCCTTGGCCAGTAAGATGGTTAGTGTGGTGAAATACGAAAACCTGGATTTGCTGCATGTGCACTACGCGATTCCGCACGCTTCGGCTGCCTACATGGCCAAGCAAATTCTAAAGACCGAGGGAATTCAGATTCCTGTGGTGACGACACTACATGGTACAGATATTACCCTAGTGGGAAAAGATCCAAGCTACGAGCCAGTGGTGACCTTCTCTATCAATCAATCCGATGGCGTGACAGCCGTTTCAGAAGATTTGAAAAAGGAAACGTTTGAGCATTTCGACATCAAGCGGGACATTGAGGTGATTCCAAATTTTATTGATTTGGAGCGTTTCAAGAAGCAGCGTAAAGAGCATTTCAAGCTGGCCATCTGCCCTAATGGAGAAAAACTCCTCGTCCATACCTCCAATTTTAGAAAAGTGAAGCGGGTGGAGGATGTTATTCATGTCTTTTACAATGTCCGAAAGGAAATTCCTGCGAAACTTCTTTTGGTCGGTGACGGACCGGAAAGGGATCGTATGGAGCGTCTATGCCGTACTTTGGGGACCTGTGATGATATTCGGTTTTTGGGCAAGTTGGAAGCCGTAGAGGAAGTGCTTTCGGTTGCCGATTTGTTTTTGATGCCTTCGGAAAAAGAAAGTTTTGGATTAGCGGCTTTGGAGGCTATGGCTTGCGAAGTCCCTGTTTTATCTTCCAATGCAGGAGGAATACCCGAGCTTAATTTGGACGGAATTACAGGCTTTGCCTGTGAGGTGGGAGAGGTAGAGGATATGACCAAAAAAGCCAAATTCATCCTTTCCGATGAAAATCTCCCCGGATTCAAAGAGCGTGCTTTGGCTAGAGCTAAGGAATTTGATATCGATCAGATCCTACCAAAGTATGTAGCTTATTATGAGAAAACCATTGCGACTACCCTGAGTGCAGTTTGATTTTCTGAGCTAAATCAGTTTTAAGAATATTCTTTGGTTTTTTGAAACCCTTATCTTTGCGTTGCAGTTTACGGATTGAAGTTAACCCACGAACTCATGCAAGCAACTGTTAAACCAACTACAAACATGAAAAAGATTGGGCGATTGGACAGACCGGATAATTTCGGTTCAGCCCAGATGTTTTCTAACCCGATTTTGGAAAGAATTTCCAGAACCCACATTATGGTTCCGATCACGCTTTTTTTCGCGATTTCTTCGGTATCTTTTTACTATGCATTGACGGCAACTTCCATCGGCCTTTCAGTAGGATTACCAGTCATGCTCCTCGGAATCTTTGCCTTCACTTTTGTGGAATATATGATGCATAAGCACTTCTTCCACATGGAGCCTGACACACCCTTCAAGGATAAGCTTCAGTATTCTATACATGGTGTGCATCACGATTATCCTAAGGACAAAGATCGCTTGGCGATGCCTCCATTTGTGAGTGCCGCCTATGCAGCGATTTTTTATCTGGTGTTTCAGCTGATCATGGGAGACTACTCCCTGTACTTTCTTCCTGGTTTTTTGATAGGATACTCGGCCTATTTGGGTGTGCATTACATTGTGCATGCGTACAACCCCCCAAAGAACTTCCTGAAAATTCTATGGGTCAATCATGCCATCCATCATTATAAAGATCCGGATACTTCATTTGGAGTAAGTTCTCCGCTTTGGGACTACCTCCTGGGTACCATGCCTAAAAAAGACTAAAAATGGCCTCCCTTCGGGGAGGTTTTTTGTTTTTGGGATCAGCCACAAAGACGCAAGGACTCTAAGGAAGGTGTAAAGACTTCGAAAATCATTATTCAATGTTCGACATTCGAGATTGAATAGTGGATTTCGAACTCCGAACTTTAAATGTCAAATAATGAAGGTTGACAGAACACCGAACACTGAACTTCGAACATCGAATGATGAAGAAAATAGCATGAAAACAATATCCATCATCGGTCTAGGCTGGATTGGCGAGCCATTGGCTTTTTACCTGCAGGAAAAAGGCATGCATGTCATTGGCTCCACGACCTCATCAGAAAAGCAGGAAAAGCTTTTGAAGGAAGGACTTCAAGCCATTCGTTTTTTACTCAATCCCCATCCTGAAGGGGTAGGATTTAATGCACTTTTTCAATCCGAAATTTTGGTGGTCAATATTCCTCCGAGAACTCGAAGTGTAAACGGTGCTTTTCATTTGGAACAACTCAAATACCTGAGAAGCTTGATCGATAATTCGCCGATTCAGAAAGTGATTTTTGTTTCCAGTACTGGAGTGTATCCTGAAGTGACTTCTCCCGAAAAATATGGGGAGGATTTCCCGATTTCCTTGGTAAATACTGGTAATGACACGATTTTCCAGGCAGAGCAACTGATGGAGAAAAGGCGAAAGTACGACTTGACCATCGTTCGCTTTGGAGGCTTAATGGGAGATGACAGAGTACCGGGTAAGTATTTTTCTGTAAAGGAAAACGTAGCAGGACATACCCGGGTCAATTTTATCCACCGTCAAGATGCCGTTCGCATGCTGGCCTGGGTGATGGAAGAAGAACTTTGGAATAAGACCTTTAATGGAGTAGCTCCAATCCATCCGCTGCGAAGGGAGATTTATGAGAAAAATGCCATTGATCTTGGCATTGCCCCGCCTGCCAGTTATCAAAATGAACCTGAAGGCAATGACCGATTGATCGATTCCGGCAAGATCATTAAGACAGGGTTTGAGTTTGATTATCCTGATCCTTTGGGATTTAGATACAGTTGAAACATGGTTGAAATACATTTGAAATAAAGCTACCTGCGGTAGCTAACTATT
The DNA here is from genome assembly GCF_042657405.1 of Algoriphagus aquatilis. NCBI lineage: Bacteria > Pseudomonadati > Bacteroidota > Cytophagia > Cytophagales > Cyclobacteriaceae > Algoriphagus > Algoriphagus aquatilis. The sequence continues at coordinate 5,240 of NZ_JBHSKS010000016.1, read as the reverse complement.
TTTGTCACTAGCACCTCTGGACTTGAATTTTATAGATAGTTATTTCTCTTTTTTCGCCCGACGAAGGAGGGCTTATTTCCATAGTATTTCATGCAGCCTATCTACGCTTTATTTCGCAAATCATCTTTCAATAATAATATCTCCATCATATCCCGCGACCGCAGGGAGCATATTTCTATTGTATCTCGTGCAACATATCTCTTTTTCTATTCTGCCAACTGTGACTGCTTACTGATCACTTTTACCTTCCGCCTTCGTGTCTTTGTGGCAACATTCAAATGCCATCTTGTCACTTTTTTACTCTTGGAACGGGCATTGATACCTCCCTCTTGTCAAATTTTGTGTTCAACTAAACCGATTTATACCCATGCAGGAAAAAGGCACGATCTCGATTCATACCGAGAACATTTTCCCGATTATCAAGAAATTCCTCTATTCCGACCATGAGATTTTCCTTCGGGAACTCGTCTCCAACGCGGTAGACGCTACGCAGAAAATAAAAAGACTGGCTACCCTTGGTCAGTACACCGGCGAACTCGGTGACATCACCGTGGAGGTGGCTTTTGACGAGAAAAAGAAGACCATCACCATCTCCGACAAAGGCCTCGGGATGACCGCCGAGGAGATCAAAAAATACATCAATCAGATTGCATTCTCCGGCGCAACAGAATTTGTGGAGAAATTCAAAGATGCCAAAGATGCCAATGAGATCATCGGCAAGTTTGGTTTGGGTTTCTACTCCGCCTTTATGGTGGCCAAAAACGTGGAAATCCACACCCTTTCCTATCAGGATGGCGCAGAACCTGCCATCTGGACTTGCGATGGCAGCACTGAGTTTGAAATCAAAAAAGGAAAGAAGAAAGAACGAGGTACTGAAATTATTCTTCATATCAACGAGGATTCTGAAGAATTCCTCGACAAATGGAAGCTGCAGGGAATTCTGGACAAATACTGCAAGTTCCTCCCCGTGCCGATCAAGTTTGGCACCAAATCTGAATCAGTAGAAGACGGAGTCGATGACAAAGGCGATAAAAAGTGGAAGTCCATCGAAGTGGACAACATCATCAATACCACTTCTCCGATCTGGACCAAGTCTCCAAGCGACCTGAAGGACGAAGACTACCTGGCTTTCTACAAGAGTCTGTATCCTATGGGTGAGGATCCGCTTTTCTGGATTCACCTCAATGTGGACTATCCGTTTAACCTGACGGGAGTGCTGTATTTCCCCAAGGTCAAAAACGAATTCGAACTGCAGCGCAATAAAATCAAGCTCTTCAGCCGTCAGGTGTTCATCACCGACGAGGTCAAGGACATTGTTCCGGAGTTTCTCATGCTGCTTCACGGGGTAATCGACTCTCCGGATATTCCGCTCAACGTGTCCCGAAGCTTCCTGCAGGCCGATGGCAACGTGAAGAAAATCAACAACTACATCACCAAAAAAGTAGCCGACAAGCTGTCCGAACTTTTCAAAAAGGATCGCAAAGCCTACGAGGAAAAGTGGAACGACATCGGACTGTTTGTAAAGTACGGCATGATCTCCGAGGAGAAATTCTACGAAAAAGGCAAGGAATTCACCCTGCTCAAAAACACCAAAAACGAATATTTCACGCTGGATGAATACCGTGAAAAGGTGAAAGCTGTGCAAACGGATAAAAACGAGCAGACCATCTTCCTCTACTCCACCGACCTCAACAAACAGGACAGCTTCATCGATTCGGCCAATAAGAAGGATTACGATGTGCTCGTGCTTGACTCTCCGATCGACAGCCATTTTATCCAACATATCGAGACTAAGATCGAGAAGACCCAACTCAAGCGAGTGGATGCCGATGTGGTGGAAAAGCTCATCCAAAAAGACTCCACCTACGCCAATCTCCTCACCGAAGATCAGAGCAAATCCGTGAAGGAACTCTTCGAAAAGGCGATCAACAACAAAAACTACAGCGTGGAGATCGAAGGCCTAAGTCCTGAGGAGATGCCCGTGACCATCACCATGGAAGAGTGGATGCGTCGTATGAAGGACATGGCACAGACCGGAGGAGGACCAATGAGCTTCTACGGCAGCTTGCCGGACAGCTACAAAGTCGCCATCAACGGCAACCATCCTGTAGTTGACAAAATCCTCAAAGCGGATGGCGAAGAAGCCCAACTGAAACTAGCCAAGCAAGCATTTGATTTGTCTTTGTTGTCTCAGGGCTTGCTGACCGGTAAGGACTTGACTGCCTTTGTGAAGCGAAGTGTGGAGATGATTTGATGTGAGAGACCTTTGGGTCCCGATAGGTATCGGGACCCGAAGGTCTTTTTAGATATCAAACCTTTGAGGCTTCTAAAACCTCAAAGGTTTTTATCCCAATCCCCGGCCTTGGTCGGGGATTTTCGTGTTTATTTCTAGGAGAAATCTAATTTTTAAAACTAAGATTTCACTATTTAATAACATATTGTATAACAGCAAGTTGTAATTTGTGTTCTACTAAGAAATTAGAAATGATTTCATTGAAAATCAACTAGTTATGATTTCATAAGAATTAATTTTCAGTTAAAGACTTGACAATTTGAATTGTCGGCAGGATATTTAGTTCAAGTTCAACGCGCGCCGAGCTTTTTAATCAATTTGTTTACTTAAATTTTAATTCAATGAAAAAGTTAAAGTTAATTTTACTCATGCTTACGCTGAGTTAGATGGGTTATTACCCTTCTTATTCTCAAACAATTGAGATACCGGAATGGCCATCTACGCCTGAGGAAAATCTTTGTAGATGCAGAGCTGATGGCTGCTATGGAGGAAATTTAATTTCATTTAGGCCGCGATGTGGCCAAGGGGATTGTTCTGCATCTACTTCAAATTGCCCAGATTGATTTATTGTTTAATCCAAAGGCTAGGAATTTCCCTAGCCTTTTAATGATGTTTATTTATATGAATAAGTTTGTTTTAGTTGTTATCGGAATTTTCATTTTTTCCTGCCAAAGAGAAAGCCAAAGTAATGTACCTCTGTTTCAAGAAAAGAACCTAACGCTCAACTCAATAGAATTTGACTCATTAATTTTTGACAAAGACTACTTTTCTGGAGTAGGTTTTTTTTCAGTTGGTAGAGATGAGTTATTCTTTGTGGATCAAGTTTTTAGTACAGTGATCGCTTTTGACAAAAATGGGCACTCTAAAGGCACCTTTTTAGGTAAAGGGGATGGACCTGATGAGCAAAATAATATTCATGGATTTCTTCCATACGCAACAGGAGATAATCATATGGTGCTGGATAATTTTGAGTTTGTGGTATTTGATCAAGACTTCCAGAAAGTAAGTTCTTATCCGATTGAATGGGACTATTCGGAGTCCTATCAAGATATGTTGAATAATCCACATGGATCGATGCTTGGACTTTATGAAATAGCTTGGTCCTCTAAAGGAAATAATACTTCATTTTTGACTCTAGGTAATGCTGCTGAAGTTATACTCCCTGTCACTATGAGTCACCCAAGGTTAAATGGGTACATTTCTGAAGAATATTATAAGAGTGTTTCAGTATTTGGAAGATACGACCTTTCAAAAAGAAAAGTGATAGAAGGGTTTGGAATCAGGTCAGAGAAATACTTGTCACATCTGTATATTCCAAATTTTGATTTTTCATTTTTCACCAAACGGAAAGATGAAATCCTAGCTTCCTTTGCTATCGACCCACTTATTCATGTTTTTGATTCTGAAGGTACTTTGAAATATAAATTTGGGGTGGAAGGAGAAGGAATTCAGTCAACTTATCCCATCACAAATACAATTGACGATGCTCTGGATAATTATAAGGTAGATTTAGAAAAGGCGGGATTTTATCATGCTATTTATTCGGATGAATCTAATGGTTTAACTTTTAGAACATATTATCCTACAGGATCGAAAGCAGGAAATGCAAGATTACAGATTTATGAAAACAACGTGCTGATTGGAGACGTTTTGGTTCCGGCACGTTTTCATGTGATTGGCAAAATAGGTGATACTTATTATGCCGACGGAATTATAGAAGAGCTAAACGACCGTTTAGGAATCTACACATTTAAACTGGACTTGAAATGAAGAGCTTTCTACTTTTAATTACATTTCTATTTTGTACTGAGTTAGTTGGGCAGGTATTAGTTGTATCAGATGAGAAAGGTAATCCGCTTTCTCATTTTACTGTTTTTTTGAAAAATGAGAATAGGATTTTGATTGGAGGGAATGACGGTCGGATATCATTGGAAAGTTTAAAAAAGACAGATAATTGTGGCTTTTACATTCGTTATTTGGGATATCAAGTTCATCATTTTTGCTTGAGTGATTTGAAACCTGGGGAGAATAGGATTTTACTCAAACTAGGAATGCTTGAGTTGCCTGAAGCTACAATTACAGGTCTTTCGGACGAAGAGTTAATTATTCGATTAAAGCGCTATATAGCAGAAATGGTTGACAGGTTCAATGTATCAAGAGCTTTTGTCGTTGAAAAATCCGATGATTTTCTTTTGGAAAGTTTGGGAGTAATAACACTGGGTGGATTGAAGGATCGAACAAAGAAGGATCACCGCTTTGAAGGTGGAAATTTAGGCTTCTTGCCTCAATACGCCAGATTTTGGGCTGTGAATGAGGATCAAATTCCTTTTAGTGCCCGAATTGCTGTGGTTTCCACTCTGACTCAAGATTTACTTTTTGAAATTTTGAAATCCAAGAGCAAAGATTGGAGTAGAGTGAATTCGGAGGGTTCTTCAAAAGAGCTTTTCAATTTGGATAGTCACAGATTACAGGTTTATCTAAATCAAGATGGTAGCCCACAAAGAATTGAAATTAAACAACGCGATTTTCGTGCTCCAACAGGATTAATCTATCAAATTGAAGGTCAACTGCAATTTATTCAAGATGAATCGGTGAGGTTTTTTTCAGGCTTCAATTTCGAGGTTAGAGATAAGCAATTAACCGAGGTTTTAGGTGTAATTCCTGACTTTCCAAAAGAAATTAATTTGCCTGAAAAATATGAAAATAGATCTGAAAGAGATAGGCTTATGAGTTCCTTTTATACTTACACGAGGTCCCCTGATTATACCTATGATGAAATAAATTTTAATAGATTAATTGAATCTAGGTCATTAAAATTTATTATGTATATCCGCAATGATACCAGTAGCCAAATAAGTTCTTACTGACAGTTAGTGACAATTGCTTTAGTTGGGTTTCAACTTGCTTTAAATTAGGTCAAAATAGACGGTTTTGACCATGAACATTA
>NZ_JBHSKS010000015.1:0-81407 GCF_042657405.1 Algoriphagus aquatilis | reverse complement strand
GCAACCATGAACGCTCAGACAAAATGGAACGGAACCATCTTCGCATGGCCATCAATTAGAAAAGACCTAATCGCTTACTTTGAAGATCGATTTAACCAAACTGACACAGTTTAGTGAACACTCCCCTTTACTATGCCTGCCAATCCTGTCTAACCATCAAACCAACAGCTAGATAGGTGAATTTTCAATTGATTTTTTTAAATTCATCAAACCACTTTTCCTTTTTCTATGCGACTTGCTCCTTTCTATTCTACGAGAAGCCTGTTTCTTCTTTTCACGATTGCTGTTCACAGCTTTTCTTGCCAATCTCCGGTAACAGATCCATACGCTGCTTTTGAGGATACCACAGCTGTTGTATATGGTCCCTATCGCGTGATCAGATTACCTATTAACAAAGGAGTAACTATCCTAAACCCGGTGCAGATCTCTCTTGGCCCGGGTGATTTGCTTTTTGCGGCCAATCAAAGTGGTGAAATCTATACGCTTAAGGACTCTGATGGGGATGGGGTAGAGGATGAGGCAAAGCTTTATGCTGACCTAAACCCGCTGGGACTTTTCTCACCTGTAGGTTTTACCCACAGAGGTGACACCGTCTATGTCGGTACTCGTACTGAAATCAGGGCTTTTCTTGACCGTGATCGGGACGGTAAGGCGGATTCTTCTTGGACGTTTTTTGATCAAATCCCGGTGAGTGATCATCCTTATGAGTGGACCAGTGCCCTGAATGTAGGGCCAGACGGTTGGATTTATTGTGTCCTGACGACCGACTCATGGAACCCAGGAGCCTCACCTGACCCAAAAGGAATGAGAGGTTCTATTTTGAAAATAGCCCCGGATGGTACTCGATGGGAACAGGTGGCCACTGGGATTCGGTCGATTCATGGGATGGCTTTTAATGAATCAGGTGATTTGTTTTTTGCAGACAATAAGGGAGGAGGCAACCCGACGGAAGAGCTCAATCTCCTGCAAGTCGGTAAATTTTATGGACATAATGCCAAAAAATATACAGGCACTTATGATTCGATAATCGATCCTGTTTATTCTCTAGAAACGGAAATTGCTCCAGGTGGCGTAGTTTTTAATTCTACTGCCAATTCTTTTGGGGGTACAGCAGGGAATCTTTTTGTGGCTTTTTACGGTCCAGGTGAGCGGTGGACTAGAGGAGGAATTGGTCGTGTAGAAATTACCAAAGGGCAAGCGGGCTATTCATTTAAAGAATATCCCGTGGCAGATATTCCCAAGCTGTCCGATTTGGCTTTTGGTCCAGATGGTTCACTTTATGTGGCTCATCACGGAGTATCAGATTACTGGTATAATTCGATTGAGAAAAAGACTGGAGGTTTTTTCAAACTCGTTTATGATCCTTCTTTAGAAGGAAAAAATCCCAGCCAAAGGACCCTTGTCGAACAGACTTTTTCGGAAGCCTCTCTCGAAAATGGCAAGCAACTTTTTGCGATTCGAGCCTGCTCTGCCTGCCATGCGGTGGATGGAGTGACGGACTTGATTGGTCCAAACCTGAAAGGAATCGGAAAAGAGTTTTCTAAAGAAGAATTGGTCGAAGAAATCTCCAAACCTTCCGAACGTATCGAACCTAGCATGATTGCTACCCGTGTCACCAAAAAAGACGGAAAGGTACTCTTAGGCCGGGTAGTTTATACGGATGAAACCAGTATTACCCTTATGCTAGTAGGTAATCACCAAGTTAATATCCCCAAAAGTGATATTTTAAAATCGGAAGAAGAGCTCAAATCACTGATGTATGAAAATCTCTTGGTAGGACTCGCTCAAGAGGAATTGGACAACTTGCTGAATTATCTGATCAGTCTTTAACCTGGATTATGCATTAGAATTCGTAGCGAGAACTCAAAATGCAAGAAAATCAGGCACTTTGGAGATCGAGGCGTAGCACCGCTACGGTGAGATCGAAAAGTGAAGTAAAACGACTGATTTTGAGGCATTTTGAGGTCATAGTAGATTTTCTAATGCATATTTCAGGTTTAAAATCCCCAAGATCTGAACAAGAAAATCTATTGGTTAATACTACTTACTCAAAATCAATTCGGAAGAATCCACCCGAAAACGCTCTCCGTAGATCCCTTCAGGAAGGCCTTTGCCACATCCAATGATCATGCAGATTTCTGCAGAAGGATCAAGATTTAGTAGCTTTTTGACTCGGTTGGAATCAAATCCTTCCATGGGACATGTATCATAGCCGGAGGCTTTCATCGCCAGCATAAAGGTCATTGAGGCAAGGGCTGCACTTTTATGTACAGAAATCCTGACCTCAGTTTCTCCGACCTCTCTGACCATAGGCCGCTTTAGGCCCACACTGAAAGCGATCAATTTTTTGAGCAAAGACCATCCTGGATACTTTCCATAAAGTTTTGGGATCAGCTTGCCGTAGTATCCGAGTGCTTGCTTGAGTTTTTTATCGGGTTTACCCTTATACGTAGAGGCAATGTATTCGTAGTTTGCTTTGGCACGGGACTTCCAAAGGTCTCTCCGAGTCACAACCACCACCAGCTCTCGTGCAGTGGTAGCTGCTTTTTGTCCCATGCAGAGATGTGCCAGTTTGTTTTTATTTGGAGAGCTTTCCGGTACTCTGACAAACTGATAAAGCTGAAGGTTTGAACTGTTGGGAGAAAGAATAGCAGCTTCTAAACATCGCTGAACCACATTCCCATCAAATGGCTCTTTTTGATCAAAAATCCTGACTGATCTACGCTGATTTACAGCATCGAAAAAGTTCAACTCTTCGCTCATGGCACTTTATTTTAGGATAACTTATGGTAGTATGTAAGGATCCATTCTAAGAAAGGAATGGATTTTCCGAAGTTTTAGGAGATAGAGATGACAGACAAAGTAATGTTAATCCAATAGGTGCTTGGCACTGTTGGATTTTTCACTGATATCCAAAATTACTTTGTCAAGTTCATTTGCCGCGTTGAGGATAGCACCAAGCACAAAATCGAAGGTATATTCATCTTCTTCGTCTTTACTATCCTGAAGTAGTTGCACCAGTCCCATGATTTTGGCCAAAGGGGCTCTTACGATATGCGACTGAATCCAGGCAATTTCACGAAGGGTCTCGTTTTGTTTGACTACCGCATTGTAGAAGTTATTTCGATCGGTGACGTCTTGGATGATTTCATGGACAAGCTCCCGGTTATCTACCCTAATTTTACTACAGAATACTTCTACACTTCTCAATTCGCCGGATTTCAATTTATGATTGAAGAGGAATTTACCTTTTCCAGACCCCAATACTTGATGGGTGGCAGTTTCCATTTCTTCAGGATTGGATACAAAGGTATAATTGACGTCCAGGAGATTTTTTGATTTGAGATCATTGATCTCATAGCCGTAATATTCCGATGCCGAAGGATTGGCATCTACGATGCTTCCCGTATGAGGATCTATCAGAAGCATGGGAGTTACGTTTTCTTGGAATATCTGACTAAATCTCAATTCACTTTCCTGAAGGGCAAGCTGGCTGCGTTTTCGCTCCGTGATATCTGTGACAAAAGCGGAAAGGTAATCTTCCCCTTCGTAGTGGAATAGTTGCAACAGCACTTCGCAAGGGTAGGTGGTGCCGTCTTTTCTTAAGCAATTGAGTTCGAGAAATGCGGAAACCAACTTTTTGGAGGTGATTCCTCCTATTTTTTCCAATAGGTATTCTTGATCTTTTTCTTGAATAAGCTCAAGAATAGAGAGATCCGTTAACTCTTTTTTGGTGTATCCGGTATTCTTTTGTCCGGCTTGATTAGACTGCTGTATGGTCAGAGATTTGGCTGAAATCAGGTAGATTTCGTTGGTAGCACTTTCAAAGAGGTTTAGGTACAGTTTTGAAGATTCTTCCAAGGCGACTTTTTCAGTTACATCTTTACTAAAGCCGGAGATTCCTTCTACTTTACCATTTACAATGATTGGGTATAGGACCACATCCAGGTGATAGGTTTTTTCGGGGGATTGTACCTGATCCAAAAATTGTAGAGGCTCTCCCGAATTAAGTACTTTATGATACCGCTTGATCCATTTTTCTCGTTCTTGAGCGATCGTGATTGACTTGATGATGTTGATGCCTTTCATCAATTCTACACCGAAAGCCTGGAAAAATTCATTAAAGAACGTCTGATTGGTGAATAGAATATTCAAGTCTTTGTCCAGAGACCAGATGCTTTCGTTGACACTTTCCAAGATGCCCTGAAGGTTAGCTTCCCGCTCCTGGACCATCATGGATGCTTCTTTTACCGCAGTGATATCGGTAGAAATTCCACACATACCGATGATTTCGCCACTGTTATTGCGATATGGAAATTTTACGGAAAGGAAATATTGGGTATTTGTAATTCCAAGAGTGGTTTCGTGCTGTTCCAGTTTCTCTTCACTGAAGGACGATTTTCCCTCGATGAGGACTTTTTTATCGTCCTCTAGGTATTTGGTAGAAAAGTCACCTATGGCAAACTCTTCTAGTCTCTTCCCAAGCACTTCTTCCCGGCTGTGACCTGTGACCATTTCCCAGCGGCGATTGACCATGATGTACCGGTAATTGATATCCTTGACAAAAATCGCCGAGTGACTGTTTTCCACAATTGCTTCGAGCAGCTTGAGGTTTCTTTCCAAGGTTTGCTCTGCCTCAATCCGCTCTGTAATGTCATGCCAGAAACCGATGATGAAACTCTGTCCCTCTTCCAACATGACCACTTCACCCATGTCTTCCACCCAACGAATTTCTCTGTTGCGTGTATTGATGCGGTAAGTCACCTGAAAAGTCCCATGGCCCTGAATGGCCTGGTTTACTTGCTCACTGACTCTCGAAATATCACCAGGATGGATAAGATCGAAAATTTGAATCCGTTTGGAAAGGAAATCCTCTCCTGTGTAGCCGGTTATTTTTTCCACCTTATCTGTCATGTGGATGGTGGTCAGGCTTTCATCAAGCTTGCAGGAATAGACAGCCCCAGGGAGATTTTCGATCAGAGATCGGTAGCGCTTTTCAGCTTTCATCACCGCAGTGAGATAGTTTTTCTGTTCGGTGATGTCTTTGAGCGTACTGAATACCCTAAATGGCTTCTGCTCACCGGGTTGAAATTCCGGTAGGGCATCCACACTGATCCAGACTCTGTCTTTTTGAGTGGGTCTGAAAATGGAAATAACACGGTCAGTGATCGGAGTTCCGCTTTCCAGGCATTCTTTGGCTGGCAGATTAAATTCACGCAGCGCTGTTCCGCTATCTGAGAAGGCTTTCCAGTCAGGATTCAGTACCTCCCATCCGGAGACTTCTTCATCCTTTAAGCCCATCAACTGAAGTGCGGCATGATTGGCTTTTAGTACTCGTCCATCCACATCCTGATATAAAAGCCCTACGGGTGAGGTTTCAAAAAGCTTTTGATTTTCCCGTTCGCTTTCGATCAGCAGGTTTTCTGTCTTTTGGCGGAGCAGGGTGTTTGAGATAATCTCTGAGGCCATTTGGACAGGAACCAATTCCGATTCTGAAAAACTCTTTTTGGTTTTAACCTTACCAAAACCTACTACTCCATAAAATTCTGTCCCCTCCATAATGGGTAATAAAACCAGGGACTGGATTTTCAACAGGTTGAGAATGTTTTTGAGTGGATTGGCATTGTCCAACTGGTCGATGTCCTCGTATTCGAGGATTCCATCTGATTTGAGCACTTCCCATACGTGAGAAAGCAATCCAATGGGAAGCACACTGAGCTTATCTTTGAAGGAAGGGAGATTTTCTCCAAGCCAAGTGTAATCGGTATGCGCCAATCCTGCCTCCCGATCAAACCGAAGTGCGAAAGCACGATCTGAATTACTCAGTTTTGCTGCAGTACCTAGTGCCTCTTCGACGGCTACAGTGAGTTTTTCGGAAGGAATATTGATAAACTTGATCGCAAGCTGACCTAGAATTTCACGATACTTTTCCCATTCGGCATGGATTCTAGCAGATTCTTCTTTTTCTCTGACGTCTATGAAAAATGCGCAATGGCAAGGGCGATTATTCCATTCGACCTGCACCACGGTCATTTCCACGGGAATCCTGTTTTTCCGTTTGGTAAGCACATGAACACCCGAGATCATATTTTTCTTGACCGGATTGATTCTCGAAAATACTTTGGATACAAATTCAAGATCCTCTTTCGGGTAAAGATTCATGGTAGTCAAATTCCCCATTTCTTCCGAACGGTATTCCATCCATTCCTGGATTACCCGATTGGAATAGACGACTTTGCTGGAGTGGGCATCCACCACTACAATTCCTCCAGGGAGTTCGTCAAGCAGTTCCTTAAATCTAGATTCCTTTTTTTCTGCCGAAGGTGCATATCGGAAGACTTCCTTTTCCAATAGGACAGTAATCCCATCGTGATGGGGGAAAATCTTATGGGTGATCAGCGAAGAAAAGTCCTCCTGATAGTGTGAATTGGAATAGCTGGAGGAGATGAAGCTGAGGTTTTTATACAAAAATTCAATTTTGACACGCTCAAACTCAGGAATCAGCTCAAAAAACACCCTACCCAAAGCAGTCTCTGGAGATTTGCCTAATACTCCAAAAATGGCCGAATTGCAATAAACTACCCGATAGCTTCTGTCTAGTTTGATTACTGCTATAGGCAGTTCTTCTAGTATAGAGGATGGAAGCGATCTAGGATCATTGATGAGACTTGACATAAAAGGGGATAACCTTTCTTATAGGAAATTTGGCAAATTTAAGCTGATCAAATTTGCTATAATATTTTCAATAATCAGATTAAATGATAATTGTTTTCGGGTGGCTCAAGTAATCTGAATTATTGCAAAATAAATACAATAAAATGTCAATAATTTACTGAAATTATGACTTTGATAAATTTTGGACATCTTTGTCTGTTTATTGTAATAAACTGAAAATCAATTTAATAAAATTCAATACAGTTTATTCTTAACGATAATACAGGTGAAAATTAAATGTAAAAATGAGTAATAAAAGACATTTCTTGATTTGTATTGCTCTGTGGGGATGGCTCATAGTATTATCTATTTATGAAGCTCAGGCTCAAGTCCGCCAGACACAGTTTAATGGCTTTGGTCATTTAGAATTTTATTGGGATAAAGATGAGGAAGGAAGGCATGCCTCCTTTGCTATGGGTGAACATGACTTTTTTGTCAATTCATCTTTATCTGATAAAATAACATTTATAGGAGAGTATGTGATCAGATTTAATGGCAAGTCAGCGACCAATTATCTTCCAAGTATAGAGCGCTCTCTAGTCAAGTTTAATTATGTAAACAACCACTCTATCATCGCTGGGAAGGTGCATACACCGGTCAACTATTGGAATGATGTCTATCATCACGGCAGGGTGTTTTTCCCGGTGATTGACCGGCCGATGTCATTTTCCTATTTCGTGCCACTTCATACGTTGGGCTTACAGTTTCAGGGTCAAAATCTGGGAAGGCTTAATTTTGGCTATGACTTTATGGTGGGAAATGGAATCAGTTCCACGGATGTCTACCATGATTCAGTGGTGCCATCTTTGACAGGATCGGTTCATATCAGACCAAAAGAAGGCATGCGAATTGGCCTTTCCTACTATTGGGATGATCTTCACGACAATGTCCCTGGAGTTCATTCAGGACACAACACATCCATTGTCATCCCTGATGCTCAAAAATTCCAAGGACCGGTTAAGTTTCGATTAGCAAGTTTTTCCTTTGCGAGCTTTAGGGACAAGTTTGAATTTCTGAATGAAACAGGCTTCAATACCTCTATCACGGACAGCACAGGCACTGCAAGAAATTTCTCTCAATACGTTTATGCAGGTCTTAATGTGACTGAAAAAAGCACCCCATACTTTGTCTTCGATTACATAGATGTGGCAGACAATGATATCCATGTGTATCCTTTGGAGAAGTTGAAGGTGGCTTTGGGCTACAGGTATTCTTTTAATTATCTGCTGAACTTGAAGGTACAGCTGGAGAAGACCTGGGAGTTTGAGCATTTTGGGCATGAACATAAGGCTTCTTATGGGCCATTTTTGCGGGTTCAGTTAGCGTATGGTTTTTAATTGGGAAGAGCAATGAGAACTATAGGCTTACTAGTTATTCTCTTAGCCTGGAGCTGGGAGGGACTTGCTCAGCAGACTGATTTGGGTCAGCTGGAGTTTGCAGCGAATGTAAAGGGGGTAAAATCCCTCACTTCCAAAGAAGTAGTACAAATATTTCGGAATGGTCGAAGTCTTTGGGCAAGTGGAGAAAAAGTGATCATCGTCTTGCCATCCAACAAGTCGGACATGGCTGAATCAGTGGCTAAAAACCTTTACGGAGGCAGTATCACAGCGATGCAGAAGTTTTGGCTTGCCTTGGTGTTTCAGGGACGTGCCAATCCTCCGGTGTTTCTGCAATCTGCTGAGGAGATTATGGTTTACATTTCTAAAAACCCCGGTGCAATCGGCGTAATTCCAAAAGATACCGCTATGATTCCCGAATCCATTCAACTTACGATCAGGTAATAGGGCATGAAATCACTTTTTAAAAGTCTCTCTTTTCGGATATGGCTGCCCTTTGCTGCCTCTATTTCCATTCTTTTAGTGTCCCTGCTGATTCTTTATCCGAATCGTCAAGAGGATCTTTTTAGGAAAAACTTTCAGTCAGAGCTTAATCAATTGGCTAGAACTACTGCCTTGGGGGTCGAGGTAGCTTTGGATAACAGTGACTTTGAAAACCTTGGCCAAATTGTAGAATTGGTGACCAATAGTGCCAATCTGGAGTTTGTTGCGATTACGGAGCTTGATTCTTTGGGAAAGGAGCGGGTATTCGTCAGCAATCCCCAAAACTATGATCCAGTGAAAATCCTAAACCTTGACTCTGCCAATTTGCTGGTTCAATCACAAGATTTTTCTTCTGAGTTGGCCCAAGGAAGAGTGATATTAGCCATTACAAGGGAGGCAATTGATAATGCGATTTTTGAAATCAACTATCCGATTTATGTCTTTTTGGGCATTTTGATGATTTTGTCATTGGGGCTTTTTTATGGGTTGGCAAGGAGAATATCTGCCCCTATTTCTTATCTGACCGAAGTGTCCAATCAAATGAAGACGGGCAACTACGAATTGGATATCAACTTAGTGTCTCAAGTCAATGAGATTTCAGACCTGAATTATTCTCTGATACAGCTGAAGGAATTCCTACTCAAAGCAAAGATTCAAAACGAAAAATTCAATCAGCAGCTTGAGGAACAGATCCTGATTCGGACTGAAGACCTTGAACGAACTAAAAACAGACTTTTTGAAGCACAGCGGGTTGCAATCTTGGGAAACTTTGAAGTGGACTTATTGACCGGGGCTTGGAGTAATTCCCCGATCATTGATCAGATTTTTGAAATTCCAGATGACTTTGCCAAGGATATTAATTCTTGGCAAAACCTCCTCTCTCCCGAAAATGCTCAGGTCGTGGTGGACGAATTTTACAAGTGCAAAGTGTTCAACCGATCGTTTAAGACTGACCTCAAAATCACTTCCTATCGGGATCGAAGCCTGGAAAAATGGATCTCTATTAGTGGTGCCCCGGTCAAAGCGGCTACGGGTGACATACGGTTTATACGCGGGACCATTCAGGATATCTCAGATCGAAAGGCATTTGAAAAGGAAATCGAAAAGCTGTCGTTGGTAGCGAAGCGAACCTCCAACTGTGTGGTGATCACAGATCCTGAGTTGAGAATTACCTGGGTGAATGATTCATTTCTAAGACTCACTGGTTATTCATGGGAGGAAATCATTGGTCAGACTCCTAAGATGTTCCAATTTGAAAAGACAGACCGGCATACCGCCAGATACATAAGAGAACAGGTCATGTCGGGTAAGAGTGTCAATGCAGAGATCCTAAATCGGGGGAAACATGGCCGTGAGTATTGGTTGCAGCTAAATATCGTTCCACTTAGAGAAGACTCTGGGGAGATCACTGGCTATATGGCCGTAGAAGTGGATATCACTGAATTGAAAAAAACAGAGGAACAAATTCAAAAGCAAGTGGACTTGCAGAATATCCTCATCGATATTTCAGCTACTTACATCAATTTGAATATTGATGATCTGGAGTCTACTATACACATTTCGTTGGAAAAACTTGGCAAGTTTGTGGATGCGGACCGTGCTTATATTTTTGATTATAACTTAAAAGAGCAAACCGCTTCCAATACCTATGAGTGGTGCGCTTCGGGTATCCTGCCTGAACTGGAAAACCTGCAAAATCTCCCCATGGAGGTGATTCCGGACTGGGTAAATACCCATTTGGAAAATATGCCCATGGTCATTCCGGATGTACAGCAATTACCAATAGGGGAAGAAGGGGAGATGAACTTGAGGGCAATTCTGGAACCACAGGGAATAAAAAGCCTAATCACCATTCCATTTTTCGAAGGAGATGTATTAAGTGGTTTTGTTGGATTTGATAGCGTACACCAAGAGCGCTCCTATGCCCAAGAGGAAATCAAACTCCTCACCCTATTTGGGCAGATGTTGGTCAACGTCAAGCAAAAGCAAAAGGCCCAAAGGCAGTTGGCTATCCAGGAGGAAAAATACCGAAACATCATTGCCAATATGAACCTCGGATTCCTTGAGGTAGATGTGGATGATGTGATCCTGAATGCCAATCCGAGCTTTATAGAAATGTCCGGATTCTCATTGGAAGAATTGGTTGGGAAAAGAGGAATGGATTTGTTTTTTGATGACGATTTGGCAAGAAAAGTTATCCAGCAGAAAAATATCCTCAGGAAGACCGGTCAGTCTGATGTCTATGAAGTAGAAGTGATCGATAAGTACGGAAATCGCCGTTGGTGGCTGATCAGTGGAGGACCTAATTACAACGACGCCGGGGAATTGATCGGTTCGGTAGGGATTCACTTGGATATCACAGATCAGAAAAAGCTCCAAAATGAGCAGCGCCATCTCTTAGGTCTTACTCAAAATCAAAACGAGCGTCTTCGAAACTTTGCCCACATTGTGTCGCACAACCTCCGCTCTCATGCTGCCAACTTGCTCGGCATGATCACCTATATGGAAGTAGAGGATCCGAGTTTTTCAGGCAATCCGTTGTTCCAGAATTTCAAAAATGTCATTGACAACTTGATGGAATCCGTGCAAAACCTTTCAGAGGTAGCAGATATTCAAATCAACGATTCTACGCTGATGGAATCCATCAATCTGGTAGAAGTCGTAAATTCATCAATTCTCAATGTTTCAGCCTTGGCCAGATCTTCCGAAGTTGCAATTCTGTTTGATCAGGAAAAGTCTAAAAGCTTGGTTTTTGGTAATTTATCTTACTTGGAAAGTATCACGCTCAATCTGCTGACTAATGCGATCAAATACAGTGATCCCAAAAAGGAGAAAAAGGTGGAAATCAGAATCAAAAAAACGACCGAATGGACCATTATAGAAGTAGAAGATAATGGCCTGGGCATCGATCTGAAGAGACAGGGAAGGAAGATGTTTGGCATGTACAAAACCTTTCATGATCATCCGGATTCCAGAGGAATCGGCCTCTTCATTACCAAAAATCAGATTGAGGCTATTGGTGGTAAAATTGAGGTGGAAAGCGAAGAGGGAGTAGGTACGACATTTAAAGTTTATTTAAAAAGTAATTCATGAACCGCAACAAAACGATCTGTATCATAGAGGATGATCAAAACTACCTCATGCTCACCAAAAAAATGATTGAGTTCACCTCGCTCTTTAAAGAGATTTTGACTTATAGAAACGGAAAGCAGGCATTTGAGGGGTTGATGGATTGGAAGAGCAAAAACAATTCGTTACCGGATATTATTCTCTTGGATATCAATATGCCGATTTGGGACGCATGGGATTTTTTGGATGAGTTTTGCAAAGAAGTGCAAGGGTGGGAAGGATTGATCTACATCATTACCAGCTCGATCGATAAAGTAGACGAAGCAAAGGCGGCAGAATACTCATTGGTCAAAGGATACCTCAAAAAACCAGTGAGCTTCGAAAAGATCATCGAAATTTTCAATCTCAATTGAGCAGACCAAGAAGCTAGAGGAGTACCCAGTCAATTCTGCCTTCCTGTATTTTTTTCTTCATTCAGCCTTTTTTTCATTGGTAAGATGAGAAGAGAGCGGCATGTTTGGATATCTTTGAAATCCACCATTACGCCAGACAGGTATGTTTTTTACGTTACTCAGACTGCAATTTCTTAAGAGCTTCCGCTCGACCAGTTTTGCCAAAAGTGCTTTGGCCACTGGTTTTATGATTTTCATTGCGCTGTTGCTATTGAGCTATGTGTTTTTTGCAGGGCTCTTTCTCGGCAGAATCATTGAACTCATAGCTGAAGGCCGAGACCCCATTGAATTCTTAAATGCAGGATTGATCTTCTTTTTCCTGTTTGAATTCATGTACCGGTACTTTATCCAGAAGCTACCTGTAGTGGAGCTTGAGAGTCTCCTCCATCTTCCGATAGGCAAAAGACGCATCATCCAGATGCTGATGCTCCGATCGTTTATTTCACCACTCAATGTGATCGCACTTTTGCTTTTCCTTCCCTTTGGAGCACAGGTAATTGCGGAGAAGGTGGGTACGCTCGGGTTTATTTCTTGGTTGGGGACATTGCTGTTATTCAGCTGGTCCATTCACTGGTTCATGCTGTGGTTTAAGCAGCGCTTTGAGGACACTTGGATTGGTCTTGCAGTAGTGATGGGCACCTTATTGTTGGGAGGAGGATCTACCTATATGGGTTGGTTTAATGTAGGTGAAATTTTAGAGCCGATTTTTGCTTTGGCCATGAACACGGTCATTCCTGTGCTGGTGATGCTCGTCGTATGTATAGGCATTTATCTTTTGGCTGTGAATTACTATGTGAAAAATGCCTATCTGGAGGATCTCAGTGAGGAGGAAGATATCCGATTTGTCAATCAGAGTGTGGGATTCTTTTCCCGATTTGGAGTAGCCGGAGAGCTCGCTAACCTAGAATGGAAGCTGATCATCCGACACAAAAAAAGCCGTACCTATCTGATGCTATCTGCATTCTTTCTCCTGTATGGCTTGTTCTTCTATACCAATCCTCAATACCAAAGTGAGGAGGGGTTGAGCCCGATCTTCATTTTCGTAGGTGTATTTATCACCGGGATTTTTATGATTCAATATGGACAGCAGTTTTTAAGTTGGAACTCGGGGAATTTTGATTTCTTTTTAAGCCGAAAGACCGGAGTGGAATCTTTGGTTCGTGGCAAATACCTGCTCTTCATGAGCATCTCCATGGTGTGTTTTCTAGCATCGGTGCCCTACGTGTATTTCGGTATTGACATTTTACTGATTCACTTGGCTACCTTCCTTTTCAATGTGGGGATTATGGTACATGTGATTATCTATTTTGCGCTATGGAAGCCTAAACCGATGGACCTTAACAAAGGCGCCATGTTTAATTATGAAGGAGTAGGAGCCGCTCAGTTTTTGGTGATAATTCCGCTCATGGGTGGTCCGTATTTGATTTATCTTCCTTTTTCTCTTTTGATCAGTGATTATGCTGGCTTGTTGGCCTTGGGCATTACTGGCCTGATTGGTTTGATTGCCTTTAAGCCGCTTTCCCAACTAAATATCAACCGAGTACTTTCTAACCGTTACGAAATTTCATCTTCCTTCCGTCAAGAACTATGATTCAGATATCTCAACTCAAGAAACAATACAAGGACGCCGTCGTGTTGGATGTGCCCTCTCTGGAAATTGCAAAAGGCGAATGCTTTGGTCTCGTAGGAAATAATGGTGCCGGCAAGACAACTCTTTTTAGAATTATTCTTGATCTGGTAAGAGCGACTCAAGGCCAAGTCACCATCGAGGGGGAAGATGTAAGTAAATCCGAAAGCTGGAAATCTACCGTAGGTGCTTACCTAGACGAGCACATGCTCTTGGCTTACCTGACTCCGGATGAGTATTTTGAAACACTCCGAAAAATCTACGGCATGTCTGAGGCAGATCTCAAAAGTCATTTGGAGAAATTTACAGAACTGTTCAATGAGGAAGTGCTGGGCAAAAAGAAATACATCCGCGACCTGTCTAAAGGTAATTTAAAGAAAGTCGGTATTGCTGCGGCGATGATGGGACATCCTCAGGTAGTAATGCTGGATGAGCCTTTCGAAAACCTCGACCCAAGTTCCCAAATCCGATTGAAAAAGTTGATCCTCCGTGAGACAGAGCAGGCCAAAATTACCTTTCTGATCTCCAGCCACGACCTGAACCACGTGACTGAAATCTGTAACCGAATCGTTCTCCTCGAAAAAGGGAAGGTCATCCGTGACCTCCGTGAAAAGTCAGAAATGATGAGTGAATTGGAGGCCTATTTTACGGGGTGATTAATGATCAATTAGTAAGAGCCAATTCTTAATTTTCAAAATAGCACCAAAAAAGCCTCCCCGATCACTCAGGGAGGCTTTTTTGGTGGAGCTGGTGGGATTCGAACCCACGTCCAGATAAGGAAGCACCGTACCGTCTACATGCTTAGTCACCTGTTGGGTTTTCGACCACGCTATGCTGGGTGACACACCTGAGCGGGGCTTATCGATTGGTCTTAAGCTTGCTTAATCGCATCACAAGCAGCAGTCCGGTCAAGTCGACACCTCGGATCCACCCCGATCAGACGGAGGGTGGGGAGATGTGGCCGGGGAATCACTCTCGTGACTCAACCCTTTAAGCGATCTGTCCTAGATAGGAAAGATTAGGCAGCCATGGCGTAAGAAGTTTCGCCATTTATCGTTCGTATGAATGGTTTAAGGCCGTACATACTCCAGCCTGCATGCGAGCCCGATGATTACACCTACTGTCAAAACCGGTCAGCCCCATTTTGTTGGGATGACAAAAGTAGGGGGAAATTCGTTCATTTTCGATTTACGATTTTGGCTTTATCAACATTTAACTGATCTGTAATCACTTTTTCCTGAGCCACCTTTTCCTTCGGGATCTTTCTTTTTTCCAAATTCAACTTTGACAACCCGACAACAGGACAACTCAACAACCTGATCTCCCTTTTCAATTTCCCTTAATCCCAATTCATTAGCGAAAATCTTTCCCAAAGCCCCAAATTCACCCTTCCTGAATATCCACTTTTTTATATCTTGCAGCGATGGAAAATTTCGTCGTTTCGGCAAGGAAATACAGACCGGCAGACTTCAAAAGTGTCGTGGGGCAGCAGCATATCACCACCACACTTCAGAATGCGATCAAAAACAATCACCTCGCTCAGGCATTCCTTTTTTGTGGACCACGTGGAGTAGGTAAGACTACCTGCGCCCGTATTCTAGCCAAGACGATCAACTGTGAAAGTATCACCAAGGACTTCGAAGCCTGTGGAAAATGCGAATCCTGCGTTTCTTTCCAAAACAACGCTTCCTTCAATGTCTACGAGCTCGATGCTGCTTCCAACAACTCGGTAGACGATATCCGAAATCTGGTAGATCAAGTCCGATACGCTCCTCAAAAAGGTCAATATAAGGTCTACATCATCGATGAAGTTCACATGCTTTCGACAGCGGCCTTCAACGCTTTTTTGAAGACGCTGGAAGAGCCGCCTAAGTATGCCATCTTTATCCTGGCGACTACGGAAAAGCATAAAATCATCCCTACGATCCTCTCTCGATGTCAGATTTTTGACTTCAACCGAATTCAAATCAAACATATCTCCGAGCATCTCAAATACATTGCTGAGAAGGAGAGCGTGGATTATGAGGAAGAAGCATTGAGATTGATTGCTACCAAAGCAGATGGAGCATTACGTGATGCCTTGTCGATTTTCGACTTGATTGTGACGTATTCTGCAGGTAAAAAGGTCACCTATCAGGAGACCATCTCCAATCTGAATATCCTCGATTACGACTACTATTTCAAAGTCGTGGATGCGCTTTTGGCAGAGAATATATCAGCCACCCTATTGATCTTTGACGAAATCCTCAAGAAGGGTTTTGATGGTCATAATTTTATAGTTGGACTTAGCGAGCATTTCCGAGATTTATTGGTGGTCAAAGATGAGGCTACGGTAGAGTTGCTTCAGGTTTCAGAATCTGCCAAAGACCGCTATTTGCAACAGACTAGTCAGGCCTCAGTTTCATTTTTGCTTTCTGCTCTCAATCTGGCTAATCAGTGTGATATCCATTACAAGACAAGTAAAAACCAGCGTTTGCATGTCGAGTTGGCACTGATGAAAATGTCCAAGCTCCCGCAGGCTTTCCGCTTGGCAGCTCTTGCTAGCCTAGAGGCAAAAAAAAAAGTCTGAGTGAGGAGCCTGTTCAGGTTGCCTTACCATCCGAAGTGGTTGCTGCGCCTGATCTGACTAAGGCAACTGAAGCCGCAAAAACTCCTCTAAAATCTACCATTGCCATTCCAACCAGTCTTTTTCAGACTAAAAAACTGGTAGAGGAAAAATTGAAAGCTCCGGAGGTCACTATACCCGAGGGAAAAAAGGAGGAACCGGCCAACCTTCCCGTTCAGGAAACGGTAGTTTTAACTCAGGAAATGCTTGATCAGGTAATTCATTTGGTAAAGGACCATTATCGGCAAGCCAACAAGAATTTTGAGCTTACAATTTTAGATCATCCGATCAAGGTGATCAATGGGGAGGTTTTTTTGCAGGTAATGGGTTCTGTGCAAGAGGAAATTGCCAATAAAATGCGTCCCGATCTTCTTGGATTGATCCGTAACCTGACTGGAGCAACACAACTTTTTGTCTCTCTAGAGCACAAAGAAGAGATTCAGGATGATCGTCCTAAACTCTACACCAATACGGATAAATTACGCTACCTCAGAGATAAGCACCCAGCTTTGGCCGAATTTCAGCGAAAATTTGGCTTGGATGTAGATTTTTAAAAATCGAGAGAGATACCAAAATTGACCAGATTTTGCAGCTGAATGGCGCGTTTGGTACTGCCATCATCCTGTTTGATCAATACTTTCTCATCATAGATCAACACGGTTTCGATGCGGGTAGAAATGTATTTATTTACTTTCATACGCACCAAGGAATTAAAATTGACCACCATATTTCCAAATCGCTCATAGTTGGAAAACAGGTTGAGATCCGATTTCCAGGTGACATTTTCCATAAGCATAAAATCCACTAGCCCAACAGCCAGAGACATACCTGCCTCAGCTCTCACATTTTCTCCTGGAATAACGCCAAATGCTCCCGCGCGGCTTAAGGAATCATCCAAGACCATGGTGAATCGACCGGAGAAAGGGGAAAGAATAACAGAGATTCGGCTTTTATCTGGGTAGGTATTTCTGTAATTGAGACCCGTTGAAGATTGGAGGTAACCCGGGCTCAGCAAATCTGAAATTCTGGTTTGAATTTCAGATTCAGATCCTGCCGGTCTTGAATATTTGAATCCCGGAAGAAGTTGGGTTCTGGCATCAAGTTGGGTCGTGAGATAGAGTTTTTCTGAGAGTTGACGGCCATAATTACTCACGAAAATGAAATTATCATTCGTCTTTCGTGTTTTGAAATCGCGCTCATTTTGCCGGTTAAATCCAAGATTGATCGTGAGTTGGGTGTCCCACACCTTGGAGTCTTTTTTATAATTGGCAAAAAGTGTGGCTCCTGTGTTCAATGCAAACGATCCTGCACCGCCGGCAGCCCAATTGCTCAGGGTCACTTGCTGGATATTGAGGTTGTAATTGCCTCCAGTTTTCCAGAAAATTTCTTTTTTAGGCTCTTCAATAAGGATGGAATCACCCAACATCAACAGGGTGTCACCATTAATCAAGACCGTGTCGGGAATGATCTTCCTGTCCTGCGCGAGGGCAGAAAGACTAAGGAGAGTAAGGAAGAAGCCAAAAATCAGGGTAAACCGATGCATAAATATACGAGCGCGCTGATTACTGTTTTAAAATAACCAACTTCTGACCAATGGTAATGATATTTTGACTTCCTATGTTGTTCCATCGCTTCAGTTCATCTACGGTTATCCCATATTTTCTGGAGATAGCAAATAGCGTCTCACCCTGACTGACCGTATGGTAAATAGTGCTGGGTTGGGTTGGTTGAACTTTGGGCTCTTCTTTCACAGGTATCACCACAGGCTCGGAAATGACTGGTTTGACCGTGGGTTCTGGAGCTGCTAATTGGACTACGGGAATTTCTTCACCTCGTTTCCTTGGTTCACGGAGGTTTAGCACCATTCCGGGTTTCAGTTCAGAATCCTTTCTGATTCTGTTTTTGGATTTAAGTGATGCGAGTCGGATTCCATATTTTTGAGAAATGCTCCATAAGTCCTCACCGGGTTGGACTACGTGTGTTTCTACATCGGCACTGGATTTTTTCTTTTCGGTGTAATAGTACTTACCGGTTTCTACCTTTTCTCCTTCGGGGAAGTCATTCACTTTGATGAATTTTTTCTCCTTCATTCCGATCTCATCCGCAAATTTGCTGGGTGACATGGAATTGGAAGCTTGCACGCCACTCAGGTCATTCACAGTGATCTGATTTGGTTGGCTCGCTTTGGTAGTATTACCCGAGATTCTTGGATAGGAATTTGCCTGCTTGTATGCGGGAGAAGCCTTGGTGTTGGTTGCTTGGGTAGGTCTTGTTTGACTTGGCTTCTCTTCTGTTTTTTGGACAGCGGGTTCAATAGGGAGATTTCCTTCCTTAATGTAAAAAAGCGTAAAAGTGCCAGCAGGAACTTTACCATGATGTGCCCACTTGTTGTATTCGATCAAATGCGCTTCACTGACACCAAACCTTTTGGCTAAGGTCGCCATGGATACTGGGCCTTGGATCTGCACTTCAGCCAATCTTTGTGGGGATGAGGCAAAGACTCCAATTTGAGTTTGATAAGCTACTTTGTGAGCGAGGAATTTCTTGAAATACCAATGAGTGTTTCTGTCTACTTCAATTGTCTTTTTACCGGTGAGTTGGTTGCCGAAATAGGCTTTAGCTCCTCCTAATCCCATCTGGTAGGAAACTAATGCCGCCATCCAATTATCCAGGACATTATTGTGTTTTTTTAAATAAAGTGCAGCCCCTTGAGTCGAAGTGATGATGTTTTTTCGCTCATCCACCTGATTATCTACTCTCAGTCCTACCTCTTCGGCTGTTCCTTGTTTGAATTGCCAAAAGCCCACAGCATTGGAAGTGGAAACCGCATCGGAGATCAACCCGCTTTCTTGAATGACTAGGTATTTTAAATCATCCGGAACTCCCTGTTTGCGAAGTTCTCTTTCCACAATGGGCATAAATAGATTTACCCGATCCTGCTTGACTTTGAAATAGGTGGGATTTCGGTAAAGGGCGTCTACATCAAGTTGAATTTCCCGTTGGGCTTGAGGATTGATTCGGACGGTGAGGTCTGCAAATTCAAGCTGGCTGGGAACTTGGGGGATTTGAGCCTCAGCCCAAAGAGCCACAAAAAGGAAGGACAAAAAGAACAGGAAGGAAATAAGTCGGGATTTCATCGAAAGTTGCTTTCGTTTTACTCAGCCCACGAAAAGCAAAAATGATTCCCTTTTTCTAAAATCAGAGTTTTCTGGCCATTAAAACTCCATCCCTGATAGGTAAAAGTATATTTTCTACTCTTGGATCTTCTTGGACAAGTCGGTTAAAGTCCAAAATTTTCCGGGTGTCTTTGTCGATTTTTTGACCTTCTTCGAGAAGGATTTTGCCAGACCAAAGTACATTATCTGCCAGAATGATTCCTCCCGGTCTTACTTTATCTATTACTAATTCAAAATAATCTATGTAGTAAAACTTATCCGCGTCAATAAATACAATATCAAAAGGTCCATCCAGAGTGGGAATGATTTCCCTTGCATTTCCCAATCGGTAATCGATTTGATTAGCCAGTCCGCTTTCTTCGAAAAAACCTCTGACCATGGTTTCCAGTTCGTCGTTGATGTCCAATGTGGTCAGTTTGCCTCCGGGTTTGAGTCCTCTTGCCAGGCAGATTCCTGAATATCCTGTGTAGGTCCCGATCTCCAAAATCGATTCGGCATCCATCATTTTTGCAAAAAACTCCAGCATTTTTCCCTGTAGGTGTCCGGAGATCATTCTCGGCATCAAGACTTTGGCTTGGGTCTCGCGCGTAATTTTCTTCAAAAGAGCATCTTCACCGCTGGTATGCGCTTCGCAATAGGCCAATAAAGCCGGATCGATAAATTCCATGTCAATTTGGGGTGTAGATCAGGTAGCTCAGTTGATCGGGATGAAAGATGTCTTGAGCAATTTCTAAGAGTTCTTCAGCCGTAGTCGTCCTGATTTGCTCAAAGATACTATCCAATGAGTCGATTTTATTGTGATCGATCAAGCTTTTCCCATAGACGAGCATTAAGGCAGCATAATTTTCCTCTGCCATGGCCATCTGTCCAATGGCTTGCTCTTTGGCAGAATGCAGCTGATTGCTGCCCAATTTTTTGCTTCTGAGTTTTTCCATCTCCCGCTGCACGATGGCCTGAGATTTTTTTAGGGTCTTTTCTTCTGTGCCAAAATAAATTCCAAAGAACCCGGTGTCTGAAAACGGTTGATAGCTCGACTCGATGCTGTATACATACCCGTAATTTTCCCTTAACGAAAGGTTGAGGTGGCTGTTCATGCTTGGGCCACCAAGGATATTATTCAGTAGGTAAAGTTTGAACCGGTTGGGGTCGTGCAAGGAATAAGCGGGTCTACCCATGGCACAAAGCGATTGGGTGACATCTCGCTGGACCGTTTTGAATTTGGGTTGGTAGTCATGAAAACCACTTCTTACATAAAGCGTCCGCTTACTTGGAATTTCGCGTAGTGGGCCCTCGATGATTTTTAGAGCTTTTTCGAAGGAAATATTCCCCACTACAGAAAATATGAGTTGAGAAGTGTCCAGTCGGGTAGAAATAAAATCAAAGAAATCCTGCTGCTGGAATCTTCCCACCGTTTCCTCTGTACCCAAAATATTTCTGCCCAGGGCGTGATGTTCAAAGACCAAGGCATCTAAATCGTCCTGGATGGAATCATCCGGAGAATCCCGATACATGGCCATTTCCTCTAGAATGACCTGTCGCTCTTTTTCGATTTGCTTTTCAGGGAAAGTGGAATTGAAGGTGATGTCGTAGAGGAGTTCGGCTGCTTTGGGATAATGATCTTTTAGCACAGATGCATAAAAGCAGACTTTCTCTTTGGTGGTGTAGGCATTGAGTTCTCCTCCCAAAGATTCCAATCTATTGATGATGTGAAAGGTTTTTCGCTTGTGAGTTCCTTTGAAAGCCATGTGTTCCCAAAAATGGGCCAAACCTTCCTGCTCCTTGTCCTCGTCACGGCTACCGATATTTAATATGAATCCGCAATGCACGAGTCGGGTATAAGTGACTTCCTGATGTACGATTCGGATTCCGTTGGGTAGCTCTTTAATATTTAAATGCATGCTGCGCTGTTCCTTTTTGGAAAGTACAAATTTAAGTTGAAACCCTCTATCCCGGAATTTGATTCCTAGGAATGGCATGATTTATTAACTTGCCCGGATATTAATCTTATCATGAAATACCAAGCCTTACCCAAAGAACTATATATCCGCAATCGAGCCAAACTGGCGGCTAAGCTCGCCAAGAACTCTGTGGCCATCTTTAATGCCAACGATATCCTGCCGACGAATGCGGACGGGACGATGAAGTTTCGCCAAAACAACGATCTTTTTTACCTCACTGGAATCGATCAGGAAGAGACCATTTTGTTGATCGCGCCGGATTGTCCGAATCCTGCCTGGAGAGAAGTGCTTTTCCTTAGAGAAACCAACGAGCATATTGCCGTGTGGGAAGGCCACAAATACACCAAAGAAGAAGCAAAGGCAGCTTCAGGGATTGAAAATATTCAGTGGCTTTCGGCTTTCGAGAATATTTTCAGTTGGGTGGCCAATCTCTCAGAAAAGATCTATTTGAATACCAATGAGCACTTGAGAGCTGGAATAATCGTAGAGACTCGCGATGCAAGATTTATCAAAAGCTGCAAAGAGCGCTACCCGCTTCATAGGTACGAACGTCTAGCGCCAATTATGCATGAGTTGCGAGGGGTGAAAGAACAGGAAGAAATCAATCAGATGCAAATTGCCTGCGACATTACCGAAAAGGGGTTTCGTCGAATCCTTTCTTTCGTAAAGCCTGGAGTAACCGAATTCGAAATCGAAGCTGAGTTCATTCATGAATTTATCCGTAACCGAAGTAAGGGATTTGCCTACGAACCCATCATTGCCTCCGGTGCCTCTGCTTGTGTGTTGCATTATATAGAAAACAACAAAGCCTGTAAGGACGGGGAATTACTTTTGCTTGACGTAGGAGCAGAATACGGCAATTACAATGCAGACATGACCCGGACCATTCCGGTAAATGGAAGATTTACAGCGAGACAGCGCGCGGTCTATGATGCTGTTTTGAGAGTGCATCGGGAAGCCGCTTCTATCTTGAGACCGGGTATCAATATCCAAGACTATCACAAAGAAGTGGGCCTGATTATGCAGTCGGAACTATTGGGTCTTGGATTGATCGATCAAACCGATATCAAAAATCAGGATCCTAATTGGCCTGCTTTTAAAAAGTATTTCATGCACGGCACCTCCCACCATTTGGGATTGGATGTACATGATGTGGGCACCATGCACTATCCAATTACTACAGGAATGGTCTTCACCGTGGAGCCTGGGATTTATATTCCTGCGGAGGGGATAGGGGTCCGATTGGAAAACAATATTGTGATAGAGGAAAATGGCTATTTCGACTTGATGCGAAATATTCCGATCGAGGCCGAGGAGATTGAGAGCTTGATGAATTCCTAAATGAGAAAAGAAGGTCTAGGGTAAACAGGTCTTGGGGCAAGTGAAATATGCATTCCAAAGTTCCAGACTTTGGAAAAGTACCTGAGCTATAAAAACGAAAAACCCTCTCGGAGCGATCCGAGAGGGTTTTTTATGAATAGTGCATCGGAAAATTAACCGATAGAAATTCTCTTAAATGCGTTTACAGTCAAGCCTTTGCTTACGTTGTTCAGGTATTGTGCAATAGACAAGGAGTTGTCTTTCACAAACTGCTGGCTCAACAAGGTGCTTTCTTTGTAGAACTTCTGAAGCTTGCCCATAGCTATTTTTTCAAGCATTTCTTCTGGCTTACCTTCAGCTCTTGCCTGCTCCTTACCGATTTCGATTTCACGCTCGATCATAGAAGCATCTACACCATCTTTGTCCACAGCAACTGGGTTCATCGCTGCAATTTGCATTGCTACGTCTTTTCCTGCCTCTTCTACGTCAGCACCGGAAGTGTTCACCATTCCTACCAATACACCCAATTTACCATTGGAGTGGATGTAGGTAACTACCTTCTCAGCGTTGATGACTTCATAGTGAGAGATTTCGATTTTCTCACCGATTTTACCAGTCATTTCGATGATTTTCTCAGCTACAGTAATGTTGTCGAAAGGCAAAGCAAGGATCTGCTCCGTAGCAGTACATCCGTTGTTTACAGCCAAATCGATCAAAGTATTTGCGAAAGCACCAAACTCTTCGTTTTTAGCCACGAAGTCAGTCTCGCAAGTTAATGATAGAAGGATGCCTTTTGCTCCGCCATCCGCTACGCGGGTTACCACCACGCCTTCTTTGGTTTCGCGGTCAGCTCTGGAAGCAGATACTTTTTGACCTTTTTTTCTGAGGATGTCCACTGCTTTTTCGAAGTCGCCTTCCGCTTCTGTCAAAGCTTTTTTGCAGTCCATCATACCGGCACCGGTCATTTGTCTCAGTTTGTTTACGTCTTGTGCAGTAATTGCCATTGTGTGATCAGTTTATTTATCAACAGATTATAGAATTCATTTTGGTGTGTCGGAGGCCAAAATTAGAAGTAAAAAAGTCCTCGCAACGTGATGTTTTTGTTAACTGAAGCAGGTAGGCTCAAGTCAGGCAAAAACAAAAAATTGAACATCGACCTAAGCCAGATGTTCAATTTTGTGTATTCAAATCGATTGTGGATTATTCTTGTGTTTCAGCGTCCACAGCTCTTTTTGCTTCTTCCTCTTCAGAAAGTTTAGCATCGTCCTTGTCTCTCTTACGCTCAGAAAGACCTTCTTCGATAGCTGCGCCGAATGCTTTTACCAATAGAGACACTGACTTGAATGCGTCATCGTTTGCTGGGATTGGGAAATCCACCTCATTTGGGTTAGAGTTGGTATCTACCAAAGCAAACACTGGAATGCCCAATTTCTGAGCTTCTGCGATCGCGATGTGTTCTCTCTTGATGTCCACTACGAAAAGAGCGGCAGGAAGTCTGCTTAGGTCGGAGATACCGCCCAATACGCTTTCCATTTTGTCTTTCTGACGGCTTACCATCAGACGCTCTTTCTTAGCCAAGTTCTTGTAAGCGTCCTCTTTCATCAGTTTTTCAAGACCTGACATTTTCTTGAGGGACTTACGGATCGTAGCGAAGTTGGTCAACATACCACCCAACCATCTTTCGGTCACGTAAGGCATGTTCAGACGCTGAGCTTCTGCAGCTACTAGATCTTTGGCTTGTTTTTTCGTAGCGACAAACATTACTTTTTTGCCGGAACGTACGATTTGCTTGATTGCGTTGGATGCTTCGTCGAGGCAAGCAAGCGTTTTGTTGAGGTCGATAATATGGATACCGTTCTTCTCCATAAAGATATATGGAGCCATTCTTGGATCCCACTTTCTCGTCAAGTGTCCGAAGTGAACACCAGCATCCAGTAAGTCTTTGTATTCGATTTTTGACATGAATGAAATTGTTTTCTATTGAATGAAGATCGTTCCGATTAACGCTTAGAGAACTGGAATCTTCTTCTTGCTTTTCTACGTCCTGGCTTCTTACGCTCGACCATTCTAGGGTCACGGGTAAGGAAACCTTCTTTTTTCAAAGGACCTCTGTGCTCAGCATCGAATTCGCATAGCGCTCTGGAGATTGCCATACGAGCTGCTTCAGCCTGTCCTTTGATACCACCACCGTCTACATTGATGTTGACGTCGTAGTTACCTTCTACACCTACTAGGGCAAGAGGTTGCTTTACGACAATCTGATGTAGGTCAAATGGGAAGTACACTTCAATTGCCTTGTTGTTTACGGTGATTTTACCATTTCCCGGAGTCATGTAGATACGGGCTACGGAGGTCTTTCTTCTACCGATTGTGTTGATCATTTCCATGATTTAGCGATTAAAGGGTGATGGCTTTTGGCTGCTGTGCGGCATGTGGATGCTCAGATCCTTCATACACGTACAGGTTACCGTACAACTTGCTTCCCAATCTGTTTTTAGGCAACATGCCTCTTACAGCCTTCTCAATCAAAATGGTTGAAGACTTCTGCTTCAACAATTTGGGAGTTGAGATTCGCTGTCCACCTGGGTAACCGGTGTGGCGCACATATACTTTTGCGTCCCACTTGTCTCCCGTCAGTCTTACCTTGTCAGCGTTGATTACGATCACATTGTCGCCGCAATCTACGTTAGGAGTGAAGCTAGGCTTCGTCTTTCCTCTCAGGATTTTCGCAACCTCACTCGCCAAGCGTCCAAGAATAGCAGACTGGGCATCCACAATCACCCATTGCTTTTCTACGGTGGAGCTGTTGGCTGAGATGGTTTTATAGCTCAGAGTATCCACTTTGTAACTGTTTAATTTTTAGCTTATTAATTAATTATCGACCCCAAAAAGGGACACAAAGATAGAAGCATTTATTTTTCTATGCAAACTATTTACAATCCTAAGCGCTAATTTTCATGTGGTTATAATTGTTTTATTGGTCACATGGAATCTCGCAAGGCTGTGCGTCTCTCATTTTGAGTCTTTTTGCGCTGCTCGATTTCATAGGCTTAGGTGTTTGTCTCCAATGAAGATTTGGTTTTGCAGGGCTTAATCCGGCTTGATCAGGCGTTTTTTTCCAATTGCTGTACCAAAACCTGGAAATCTTTTGGATAGGGTGCGTTGACTGAAATGTCTTTGCCATCCAAACCCGCAAACCGAATCGAATAAGCATGCAGGGAAACCCGCTGCATGATTGGAAGCTCTTCGGTGTCTTTTTTGAGATTGAAGCGGCGCTTGAGTGAAGAAAGGTATAAGGGATTGCCTCCATATAAAGTGTCTCCACAAATCGGAGACTTGAGGTAAGCCAAATGAACCCGAATCTGATGCAGGCGACCGGTGATGGGCTTGCACTCAACTAAGGTATGCGCATAATAGGTCTTCAAGGTGTTGAAGATGGTCTGCGCGGGCTTTCCCTCTTTACTTACTTTGGCGATTCCTTTATTGTTTGCCAAAAGGTTACGGTCTACCAGCTCTTCGCTGAATTCCTTAATTCCTTCCACTACGGCATGGTAGACTTTCTCCACCTCTCTGTTTTCAAACTGAATGGCCAAGTGCCTGTAGGCCTCTGGATGCTTGGCAATCACCAGACATCCTGAGGTTTCCTTGTCCAGTCGGTGACACAGCTGGGCATCTGCTGTGTGCGCCTTGGCAAGGTCAAGGATGTTTTGCGCCTCGTGCCTGTCGTCTAAGCTCGAAAGGTAAGGTGGCTTGTTGATCACCAGGTAATCCTCGTTTTCAAACAGTATAAGGTTCTGAAAATCTACTTTCTTCATGGATCTCCTGCCTCTTCAAAGAGGGTGCAAAAGTAGTATAAAATGCTGCTTCAAAAAATTTAAAGGAAGATATCGATTCAATTCAGCAATTAGTCATTGTCCAACTCCTTCAATTTATACTTCGCAATAAAATACAGATTATCAGTGATGTTTTCTGGGAAATTATATTTTGATGGGTTTTCAAGAATATAAGGTGGAAGTTCTTCGATTCGGTGTACACTGTAGAGCGTTTTCTCCTTCAGTGCCCTAAGCTGCAAATATGACATTACGCCATCCAAGTCATTTTCAAAATTCCCAATACTCCAGGTGTCCTGTTTTTTCAGATTTGAAATGAAGAAAAAGGTATTTCCGTCCTGAAGTATTCTACCGCCCAGATACTCCCCGTCATATAATAACTGATTTTGATTTAGGGCTTTATTCCCAAGGTCATTGAGGGCGTCTATTTCACTGTCATAGCCTTCAAAGTGCCTATTGTCTAATTTATACTCGCCAAGATCGACGAGAATTTTTCTTGTAGTCCTTAACTCCCTGTCAAGGATGTAGATAGTATCGTTAAAATAATGTGAGAACGCAATTTCGCCTGAAATCCCGGTTTGGAATACATCTCTTTCCATCATGTAAGGCGTTTTTGTTTCTTTATTAAAAGTGTGATGTAGAATTCTTTTTGAATTTTTTACCTCGGGATTTTCAAGAAATAGAATGCCGTTTTCATAGCCTGATCCAATGAACTCTTGTGCTGAGACTTGAGGCAAGTAAAACAAGATTTGATTGTCATCTATTGAAATGAATTTGTAATAAAGTGTCTCTGTTCTAGATTCTTTCACAAAGTTTCCTTCCAAATCATAGTAAATAATTTTACCCACCATGGAAAGAATAATCAGCTTTTTGATAGGATCGTAGCTGAAATCATTGATGTGAGTAAACTCACCGGGACCTTCACCAAAGTGGTTGATAGATCCTTTTACATTTCCATTTAGGTCATATATAATTATTCCAGGTTTGATGGAAATATCGCCGGCAATTATTAAGTCTTCTGCTAGTATGATTTTATCAATGTTGCCCAAGAAATAGGAAGGAATATCATGGAGCGTGGTGTAATCAATTTCTTCTACGACAGCGCTGATTTTTAGGATTGGCTTTTCGATAGGGATTACTACACGGTCCAAAGGAGATTCATTCGGTGATGTACACCCGATTAGAATCAAAAAACAAAGAGATGATCTAAACATTTGAGGAATAGGGCAAATTTCCGAACAAGGGATTTGGTCGGCAATGATGCAATAAGAGTTCCCTGAATACCTGCATTTTTCTACAATCGCTCGGCAACCAGACTGATATCGCCCATAAAAGTTAGGTTATTTGTAGATTTGAGCACAAAAATGACTTGGAATAAATCCAAAACTGAGAAGTATAATTTTTAGTAAAGTGAATTTTTCATATTGGTCGTTAAAAAAAACATACTAATAATCAATTAGATAGCGTAATTTTTTTCGTGAAAATCTTTCTGTCAAGAAAAATATCTAGAATTAGCCATCCTTTCATATCGCAAATGACTGAAATCTCGAATAACCTTCGTTCTGTCAATGTCACCCGATACGTGATGCCCTTAAGAGAAGGCGGTTCCTTGCCGGCATTGGCTGAGGCGGATGATGGCTTTAATTATGTGCTCAAATTCCGAGGTGCAGGCCAACGGGAAAAAGCGCTGATCGCGGAACTGATCGGAGGAGAGTTAGCTCGAAGATTGGGCTTTAAAGTGCCGGAGATCGTGTTTGCCGAGCTCGATGCCGCTTTTGGCAATTCAGAGGGAGATGAGGAGATTCAGGATTTGCTCAAAGGTTCTCAGGGGCAAAATCTCGCGCTGCATTTTTTGTCCAAAGCAATGACCTTTGATCCTGGGGCAAGTCAGGTGGATGAAGAATTGGCATCGAAGATTGTCTGGTTTGACAGCTGGATTACCAATGTGGACAGGACGTTCCGAAATACGAATTTGCTTATTTGGAATCGTGAGCTGTGGCTGATCGACCACGGGGCTTCTTTTCTTTTTCATCATACTTGGGAAAATTGGGAAAGTCAGGCACTCAGCCCATTTGCCATGATTAAGGATCATGTACTGTTGCCTAAGGCAAGCCTTTTAGCGAAGGTGGATCAGGAAATGAAGTCATTGATCACGATGTCCATGATTCAGGAAGTTGTCTCAGAGGTTCCCGATGAGTGGCTTCTGGCATCGCGAGATGTGGAGACCGCCGATGAAGCGCGGGCTGTGTATGTAGACTTTTTGGCCAAGAGGCTGGAAAATTCTCAGGTATTCTTAAACCAGGCGGAAGATGCAAGGAAGGCACTTGTTTGAATATGCGGTGATTCGGCTGGTTCCTCGGGTAGAGCGTGAGGAATTTGTCAATGTGGGTGTGGTGATTTGCTGTAAGCGGCAAAATTTCATCGCCTGCAAAATCCATCTTCCAAAGGAGAAATTATTGGCTTTGGATCCACTATCAGATTTTTCTGTTTTTGAATGCTACCTTGAATCCTTTGAAAAAATCTGCCAAGGCGATCCCAACGGGAATCCTATAGGCAAGCAGGATGCGGCTTCCAGATTTCGATGGCTGACTGCAATGAGGAGCTCAATGCTTCAGACCTCCCGTCCGCACTCGGGATTTACGGAGGATTTACAGGAGACTTTGGAAAAGCTTTTTGAGGAATATGTTTCCTAAGGGTCTCATTACTTAGAGGTTAGTATGTATGCTGCTTTTCCGAAAGCAGGACTAAGCATGTCTCGCAAAGTCGCGGAAGACGCCAAGGTTTTGGTTTCCTGTAAGCTGTCACCCAGCTTTTCCGAAAGCAGGATTTTCCCTCAAATCCATTAATTATAAGATAATTAGGTCCAGCTTCAGGTGAAACAGGACAGCTAGAGCTTGTCAAAAATCAGGCTTTGGCCTCTGTAGGTTCTTTTTCCTGAACTTTCTTTTCTTTTTCGAGAGGGAGTTGGAAGCTGAAAATGGACCCCTTTCCTACGGTAGAACTCACGGAGATTTTGCTTTTGTGGCCTTCCAGAATATGTTTGACAATCGCGAGTCCAAGTCCAGTTCCGCCTTTTTCTTTAGACCTGCTTTTTTCCACCCGATAGAATCTCTCAAAAATCCGCTTTAAATCTTCAGGGGGAATACCGAGCCCATTGTCTTTGACATCTACCTGAATCTGGTTTTTACTGGTTTTTATACCCACGATGACTTCTCCGCCGTTGTGGTTGTATTTGACTGCGTTGAAAATCAGATTTTGACAGACACGGTATATTTTTTGTCTATCAGCTATTGTGGAATAGGTTTTCGAATGCTCCACATCCAGTTTGATCCTCACTTCACGTTTGGATGCTTTGTGTTCCAATTCCTCAATTACTTCCTGAATAAGATCCTTTAGGTCAAATTCGGTAAAAGTAAACTTGATTACCCCACTTTCCATTTGATTGAGCGTGAGCAGATCTTGGACGAGGTGGTCTAGCGAATCCAGACTTTTTGCTGCTTTCTTCAAAAACTTCATCCGCACCTGCTTGTCGTCAATTGCCCCATCGAGTAGGGTATGGATGTACCCCTGTGTGGCAAAAATGGGAGTCTTCAGCTCGTGCGAGATATCTGCGATGAATTCTCTTCGAAATTCTGCATTTTTCTGGAGTGTTTCAATTTCTCTTTGCCTTGCAAGGGCATAAGAATTAATGACGGAGTTGATTTTTCGAAGGGGAGAAAGAGAAGAAGACCGGATTGATTTGTCCTGAATTTCAGAAAGGTCCTTCTTTTGAATTTTGTCTAGGAGATTATAAATGTTGCCGATCTCGCGGTAGACCAAGAATTCCAAGGTGATATTGATCAGCAGGTAAGAAATGGAAAAAGCCAAAATCAGGGCTCCCCAAAGGACGGTCATGGATGTGGAAGGGATCAAAGACAAAAATGCCATTACCAAACTGGCGATGGCAATGGCAAGTATGAAAGATATCCCTCTGGAACCTGTCAGCATTGTTATCCTAAGTCGAACTTGTATCCTACTCCCTTGACCGTAGTGATGTAGTCTTCCCCGATTTTTTCTCGGACTTTTCGGATGTGTACATCCACGGTGCGGGCGAGTACAAATACATCAGATCCCCAAATATTGTGGAGAAGTTCATCACGGCTGAAAACCATATTAGGGTTTTTGGCCAGGAAATACAACAGTTCGAATTCTTTTTTGGGTAGGGTGATGGTCTTGCCGGATTTGTCGATGGTATAGCTGCCCCGATCGATGACTAAATCACGGATTTTGATCTGGGCCTGTTCCTGTTCTTTTTTGGATTCCCTGCGGAAAAGTGCGGCAATTCTGCTCATCAGTGCCCGAGGTTTGATGGGCTTGGTGATGTAGTCATCTGCCCCTACGTCGAATGCAGCTACCTCGGAATATTCTTCCATGCGTGCAGTGAGGAAGATAATAAAGGCATGCTTCAGTTCGGGAATCTGGCGAATTTGCAGGCAAGTCTCGACACCGTCCTGATTGGGCATCATGATGTCGAGTAGGATTACATCCGGCTGAAACTTCGTGGCAGTTTTTACTGCTTTGATCCCGTCCTCAGCTGTAGCGACTTCGTAGCCTTCTTTCTGGAGATTGTATTTGAGGATTTCGACGATGTCTGGCTCGTCATCTACCACCAAAACCTTAATTTTTTGTTTGTCTGCCATGAAAGGATTTCTTAATAGTCAGGTTAAAATTAAGGAATATTCAAAGACTAGAACCAAACAATCATTGGTCGTAGTGTAGATTTTCAAGACCAAAAGGTAGAAAAGTTTGAATTTTACTCCTCTTGTTAATTTTATGTTAACTCAATATGAATCAATTGTTTCTCAATCCATTAGCGGATGCAATATCGATATTCAATGATCCGATAAATAGATTCGCCTTGATTTTGACAGGGATTTTGTTCTGATCCTTAGTGACCCAGACTTTCACAGGAAAATCTCCCCGGAATAGTTTGTTTTTGGGAAGCTGAGGAGAGAAGACGTAGGTTTCCTTTGTGCCTAGACTTGTTTCCAGCTTTTCAGTTCCCTCGAATATTAATTTTAGGTTATATATTTCTTTGTCAAAAAATCCGGTGATCAAAATTTGTTGTCCTTTTCTCAAGTTGGTCAAATCCATCGCACGCAAGAGGTAAAATCCGCTGACGAGATCCTGCACTTGATCGGGTAGTTTGTATTCTTTCACTTCTTTCAGAGCTTTGTTTTCTCTATCGTAGAGTTCCACTTTAGCTTTTTTGTTAATTTGATCAAAATAGACCTTCTCATTCTTTCGATATTTTCCTTCCTCGATATATCTGTAGGACAAACTAGGTAGTAGGGAATTAGTATCTAGATGCGTGCCCCAATTGTCATTTACTCTTCCAAACAAAGTTGCTGCACCTTTGGTATTTCCAAAAGCGTCAATTTTGTAGTGGGCTTTGTTTCCTTCCAAAACTGCTTTTCTATCCACTTTCAATTTGGCTTCTGCCAGATCTAGCCAGCCATAAGTCACTTCAAAGCGCAATTCCTCACCAAAAGTGAATGCGGTATTTTTGGCAGTGGATTGACCTTTCGCCCAAGTGGCCGAAAGGCCAATCACCAAGATAATTTTAAGGAAGAGATTCACTGGATATCTGACAATACGTGACAAAACCTGGATGCTTTGTGGATAAATACGCGAAAAAAGAGTGTAAGGATGATTAAAAGTACGAATTTGGTGTCCGAAAACAATAGATGCTACCGCCTTGGTTATGCCTCCGTGTTTGCTTAACTTGAACAATTTAAATTTCATTTTATAAACTTCTTATGAGTAATAACGCAGAAAAGCTCAAAGCTTTACAGCTCACCATCGACAAGCTTGAAAAAACATACGGTAAAGGAACCGTCATGAAGCTAAGTGACAATAAAATTCAGGATGTTCCGGCTATTTCCACAGGTTCTTTAGGACTTGACATGGCATTGGGAGTAGGGGGAATACCAAGAGGAAGGGTCATTGAAATCTACGGACCTGAATCTTCAGGTAAAACAACCTTGACCATGCACTGTATCGCCGAGGCTCAGAAGGCAGGTGGTCTGGCAGCATTTATCGATGCGGAGCATGCATTTGATAAAAATTACGCTGAAAAACTAGGTATCGATACTGAAAACCTATTGATTTCTCAGCCTGACAATGGTGAACAGGCCTTGGAAATTGCGGAACATCTGATCCGGTCTGGCGCCATTGACATCATCGTCATTGACTCGGTGGCAGCTTTGGTTCCGAAAGGAGAATTAGAAGGCGAAATGGGAGAGAGCAAGATGGGGCTCCAGGCAAGATTGATGTCTCAGGCATTAAGAAAGCTCACCGGTGCAATTAATAAGACAGGATGTGCCTGTATTTTTATCAATCAGCTCCGTGACAAAATCGGCGTGATGTTTGGAAATCCTGAAACCACGACGGGTGGTAATGCCTTGAAATTTTATGCATCGGTTCGTTTAGATATCCGTCGAGTAGGCCAGATCAAGGAAGGTGCAGACAATGTGCTTGGTAATAGAACTCGAGTGAAGGTGGTAAAAAACAAAGTAGCGCCTCCTTTCAAAGTAGTTGAATTTGACATCATGTACGGCCAGGGAATCTCCAAAGTAGGTGAAGTGATTGACTTGGGTGTAGAGTTGGAAATCATCAAGAAAGCTGGTTCTTGGTTCTCTTACAATGGAGAAAAATTGGGACAAGGACGCGACGCGGTCAAGAATTTACTTTTGGATAATCCTGAATTGATGGAAGAATTGGAAGGAAAAATTAAGGCCGCCTCTGGCCTTCTTCCTACCGAACCAACCGTAGATTTGGAAGATTAATAAGATAAAGTAAAACAAAAAAGGAGGCAATCGCCTCCTTTTTTGTTTTATTGGGGTTGAATTAAGCAGTTCGGATTGCTTCTACAGGGTCCATTCTTGCAGCCAAGGTGGCAGGTACTATTCCTGCTACCACACCAATAATAGAAGAAACACCCAATCCCAGGATGATATTTTCAAAGGAGAGAATCAAGTCCAGACTTCCCAGCTGCACAAAGCTGAGAAGGTAAACTAATATAATTCCTGTGCCTCCTCCAATCAAACTCAGGCAGACTGCCTCAAAAAGGAATTGGAATAAGATAAAGTAGTTTTTGGCACCTAATGATTTTTGAATACCGATGATATTGGTACGTTCACGCACCGATACAAACATAATGTTGGCAATTCCAAAACCTCCGACCAAGATCGAAAATCCTCCAATTACCCATCCTGCCACAGAAATCACATCAAAGATTGAACCGATCGCGTTCTGGATAAATTCAGTTTTATTCAATGCGAAATTGTCCTCTTGAGTAGGTTTTAATCCTCTTTTTGCCCGCATCAAGCCTGTCATTTCATTTTCTAGGGCTACCAAACCAATGTCTGTATCGCGACCTTTGGCAGCAATGGTAGGTTCAAGTCCATTTTTTCCTGTGTAGTACATTTTGCTAAATGCCCCAAAAGGGATCAGGCAGGCTTCATCTTTGGAAGGAAGTTCCAGAAAGCCTTCACCTTCTTCTTCAAAAATCCCAATAACCGTAAACTTCATTCCCTTGATTTTTACTTCTTTGCCGAGTGCCGGCTGATTGGGAAAAAGGGTCGTGGCTATTTTTTTTCCGATGATGATCAGGTTTCTGGCAGCATTGATTTCGGATTCCGAAAAATATCTGCCTTCCTCCAAAGCGACTTCAAAAACATCCTGATAGGTGTAAGCAATTCCAGTCAAAGCTGAGCCTTCAAATGAATTGCTGCCTGCTTGAATGGTAGCATTTGAGGAGGCAGAAATAGTCACTCCATCCGCGTTTTTGAGCCTCTCTTCCAGAAATTTGTATTCTGCAAAGGTGCCTGGAGGTCGTTGAAAATATTTCCACCATGGATAATCCTGCGGTCCATTGGCAAATGGAAACCGATCTACCCGCATTACATTGGTTCCAAGGAAAGCAAAGGAAGATTTTATTTTTCCTTCTAAGGAATCCACGAGGGTAAACACTGCAATGATGGCGAAAATACCCACGGTAACCCCCAAAAGGGATAAGATGGTGCGGGTGAGATTTGATTTGAGGGCGGTGACGGCAAACCTGAAACTTTCCCAAGTGAGTTGGAAAAACAGCATACGATCAATAGTTGGTTAAAACAATTTGTCAAGTTAGCTGAAATTGGGCATTATTGTTATTAACTTTGCATTTTTTAAAGCAAATCAAAATCACCGAGTTAGAATATCGAGTCAGACTCCTAAAGATTATCTATGAAATTATCAGATTTCAAATTTGACGTTCCCAAAAAACTTATCGCCCTCTATCCAACAGACAATCGAGATGAATCCAGATTGATGGTCGTTCACCGGAAAACAGGTGAAATTGAGCATCGGACATTCAAGGATATCCTTGAATATTTCGGTGAAGGGGACGTATTTGTAACAAACGACACCAAAGTATTTCCTGCTCGTCTTTATGGCAACAAGGAAAAAACCGGAGCTAAAATAGAGGTCTTCCTATTGAGAGAATTGAATCCCGACTTGCGTCTTTGGGATGTGCTCGTAGATCCTGCAAGAAAAATCAGAGTTGGAAACAAGCTGTACTTTGGTGACAGTGATCTGGTGGCTGAGGTTATTGACAATACTACCTCCAGAGGCCGTACGATTCGATTCCTTTTTGACGGAAATCAGGAAGAATTCGAAAAAACCATTGATACCTTAGGTGAAACACCTCTTTTGAAAGAAATCATCGAAAGAAAGATTGAACCGGAAGACCGTGAGCGATATCAGACCGTTTTTGCTAAAAACGTGGGTGCCGTAGCTGCACCTACTGCAGGTCTACACTTTACTCCACAGCTACTCAAGAGACTGGAGCTGAAAGGTGTCGAAGTAACTCCCATAACGCTTCACGTAGGTTTGGGTACGTTCCGTCAAGTGGATGTTGAGGATCTGACCAAACACAAGATGGATTCGGAGAATTATTTTATTCCTGAAAAAACTGTAGACCTGGTCAATGAGGCATTGGACAATAAAAAAAGAGTAGTAGCGGTGGGAACTACCTCTCTGAAGACAGTCGAATCTTCGGTAACTGCAGGCGGAAGGCTAAAGGCCAGCAGCGGATGGACGGATAAATTTATTATTCCTCCTTATGACTTTAAAATTGCCAACTCTCTGATCACTAACTTTCATCTCCCTGAGTCTACTTTGCTGATGACGGCTGCAGCTTTTGGAGGTTACGATTTGATTATGAAAGCGTACAAAGAGGCCGTAAAAGAAAAGTACCGCTTCTTCTCCTATGGCGACGCCATGTTGATATTGTAATTGAAATGCCCC
Source organism: Algoriphagus aquatilis (assembly GCF_042657405.1). Classification (NCBI taxonomy): domain Bacteria; kingdom Pseudomonadati; phylum Bacteroidota; class Cytophagia; order Cytophagales; family Cyclobacteriaceae; genus Algoriphagus; species Algoriphagus aquatilis. The sequence continues at coordinate 45,506 of NZ_JBHSKS010000015.1, read as the reverse complement.
GAAAGGGGCTTTTTTTATGATGTTTTCTTTTTCGGATCCATAAATTATTGGCCGTTTCGACCATCAGGTTACTTTTGCAGTAAATCAAAGACATGGATAAAGTTGCAATTTTGGTCGCAGGAGGACGGGGAACCCGAATGGGGACTTCCATTTCCAAGCAGTACATTCCCATTGGTGGCAAACCTGTCTTGATGCATACTTTGGAAGCTTTTTACCATGCTGACTCTCAAATCCGGTTGATCCTTGTCTTGCCCAAAGATGATTTTGAATTTTGGAAGGATCTCTGCTTTCAATATGATTTTACGCTTGCTCATCAAGTGGTATCGGGAGGAGCTACACGATTTCAATCCGTGAAAAATGGGCTGGATGCTATCTCGACTTCCTCAGGATTGGTGGCAATTCATGATGCAGTCAGGCCTTTTGTGAGTGGGGGTGTGATTAAGGAAAGTTTTGAAAAGGCTGAAAAATCCGGAAGTGCCATCGCTGTTGTTCCTTTAAAGGATTCGCTCCGAGAAGTAAGTATTCATGATGGTTGGAGTCAGTTTAGAGAAAGGCACAAATACCGACTGGTGCAGACCCCGCAGACTTTCCAACTGGATAAAATAAAAAAGGCATTTGAGACTCCCGAGCGAGGGGAATTTACCGATGATGCCACCGTATATGAATTTCAAGGATGGCAGGTCACTCTGATTGACGGCAATATGGAAAACATCAAATTGACCACACCAGAGGACTTGGAGTACGCAGAGTTTCTGCTTTCCAGAAAAAAGTGAATCGGTAAAAAATCAGCTTGCATTTTCACCGACTGTTTAGCCGCCTTAACCGACTTTTCAAACACCTTGGCCTAAGAGGGATTCCAGACCAGATCACAGCAGTATATTTTTGGTCATCATTTAATTCTTACAGCTATGAACAACTACACCAAACCTCGAAATGACGGAAGTATCGCTTTCGGATTTATTATTCTCGGTATAGGAGTGATCCTATTGCTTCGCAAAATCGGATTTTTCATCCCCGATTGGATTCTTACCTGGCCGATGATCCTAATTGTAATTGGTACCTTTTCGATCATCAAGCATGAGTTCAAGAGTTTCTTTGGTTTTGTCATTCTTTTCATAGGAGCTTATTTCCTCTTAAAAAGAGAGTTTGACCTGGATTTTGGATTGGGACAATATGTATGGCCACTGGGCTTGATCATCTTGGGGATTTACCTGATCACTCAGAAGACTCGAGAAAACAAAGTGCTCGAAGATATCCGTCGCAATTGGGAGTCTGAGCGAAAAAGCAAGACTTCCTTTTCGAGTACTTCTACCGTAGAAGAGGCCAAAGTAGTAGACGAAACTGGATCAACTGGCAGTTTCCAATCCAGTACTGAATCTGGATTTACCCGAACCACGGGGACTTCCTTTGCTGATCGATTAAATATCGATGCAATCTTCAGTGGGGTCAATCGAAAGTTGATGTCCAAAAACTTCCAGGGAGGAAAAGTGACTGCTGCATTCGGTGGAGCAGACTTGGATTTGACCCAAGTGGATTTCAATGGTGTAGTGACTATCCAAGTAGATATCATTTTTGGTGGTGTCAAGATGATGGTGCCTCCACATTGGGATATCCGTACTGAGGTGACCAACATTGCAGCTGGATTGGAAGACAAGCGATTCTTCCGAGAAGGAGGGGTTGATCCCAACAAAGTGGTGGTATTGAAAGGCACCATTTTGTTTGGAGGCTTGGAAATCAAATCCTTTTGACGAGATTAAACCAACTATTTTACCACCATCACCTTGTTTTTAAACGCATTTTCAAATCCAAGACTTGGAAAATGGATCATCCCCGGAGCCGGCATCATCTGGCTCTTGGGATGTTTCTTTTTACTGACCAATGAGGGATTATCGACAGAAGTCGCCTTTACGGATTCGTTCTTTTTTGCATTATTCTTTTTGGGCGGGGTGGCTGTATTGGATCGTGTTTTCAGCCTTTATTCACCCAAGGAAAAAAATCTTTTGTTGGTCTTTTTGGTTCCTGTCGCACTAAGTGGACTTTCAGTATATGGACACCGATTTTTGCTTTCGTGGTGGTATCTCGAAGATGACATATATCTGGAGCTTCTTGAAAAGTCAGTTTACTTGCGCTGGATGGTACTGGGACTGGCGGAGCAATTGATTGGGGTTTTGGCCTTGGTGGTGTCCAAGCTTGAAAGGCAGGAAGAACTGCGCAACCGTGAATCACAAATGCTCGAACTCTCCAAAGAAGCAGAGTTGGCTCAACTTCGACAGCAGCTTCAGCCTCATTTTCTGTTTAACAGTCTCAATTCGATCAACGCCTTGGTCGTGTCACAACCTCACAAAGCAAGAGAAATGGTCCTTCTTCTTTCGGATTTTCTGCGAGGTACAATCCGAAAGGATGTGCAGACTTGGGTTACGCTCGAGGAGGAAGTCAACTATCTAAAGATGTATCTGGATATTGAGAGAGTGAGATTTGGGCATCGGTTGAAGGTGGAATTTTCAATGGAAAAAGAGGTTGAGCATGCCAAATTACCTCCGTTATTGATTCAGCCCTTGGTCGAAAACGCCATCAAACACGGCCTATATGGCGTCACAGGGGAGGTCAAGATCGAGATGAAATGTAAAAAGGAAGGCAACTATCTTGTGTTAGGGATCCAAAATCCTTTTGACCCTGATTATGTCGGGGCCGAGGGAACAGGTTTTGGCCTAAGTTCGGTAGAGCGTAGGTTATACCTTCTTTTTGGGCGTAAGGATTTACTCCACAAGAGTGCCCACGAAGGCCTATTCACTATTCAATTACAAATCCCTCAGTTTGTATGATCAGGACAATAATTATCGATGATGAGCCTCTAGCCGCAGGTATCGTTCAAGAATACTTGGGGACATTTTCTCAGTTTCAGATCTTGGAAATTTGTCATGATGGATTTCAAGGGCTCAAAGCGATTCAGCAACATAAGCCCGATCTAATTTTTTTGGATGTGCAAATGCCGAAAATTACCGGGTTTGAGTTGTTGGAACTTTTGGAAGAACCTCCAGCGGTGATTTTTACCACGGCCTTTGATCAATATGCGCTCAAAGCTTTTGACGCCAAAGCAATGGATTATTTACTTAAGCCTTTTTCACCGGCAAGGTTTAAGCAGGCGGTTGAACGGTTTTTGATTCAATTTTCCCAAAAGGAATCCTCCCTTCTTGAAGATGAAGCTGGAAATAGATTATTGGCTGAGAAAAGTAATCGATTGGTGGTCCGGGTGAAAAATGATATAAAGATCATTCCCGTCACTGAGGTGAGTTATTTCGAAGCAGAGGATGATTACATAAGTATTCATACAGCTGATGGAAAGTTTTTGAAAAAAATGACCATGAAGCAACTCGAGGAAAGTATGGATCCTGGAAAGTTTGCCAGAGTCCACAGGTCTTTTATGATCAATCTGAATGAAATTGCTGGTATAGAACCATATGAGCGAGATTCCTACTTAGTCAAGCTTAGAAGAGGAGAAAAAATTCCTGTCAGTAAAACAGGATACACACGGCTGAGACAAGTTTTGGGAATGTAAAAGGAAGGGTAGGTTTACTGTCTATAAAAAGAAAAAAGCCCTGGAAATTCAGGGCTTCTCATTTTAGTATTCGTCCTCGTTAAAGAAGAAATCATCTTTGGTCGGATAATCAGGCCAAATCTCTTCGATAGTTTCATAGGGCTCTCCGTCGTCTTCGAGTTCTTGGAGGTTTTCCACTACTTCCAGTGGTGCGCCGGAGCGGATGGCGTAGTCGATAAGCTCATCCTTGGTCGCTGGCCAGGGAGCGTCCTCTAGGTAGGATGCTAGTTCAAGTGTCCAGTACATAGTGTTTATTTTAAAAGGTGTTCCGGATTTTTTAAGGTTGCAAGAATAGTGATTTTTTCAATAAGTAGTTTCTACTCAATATCGAGGAGAAAGTTGCTTCAAAATATAGTTTTTTACGTCCACTTTGCGCTTCAGGCTGGATAACTTTTTTTTCATCATCATCTCAAAGTCCGGAGTCTCTACTCGGAAGTTATCCGAATTGTTTTGCATGGTCTCCAACTCACTCTGATCTCTATGAAGTAAGTCCTTGAGAATGGATGATTTAATCTGATTTTGCTCCTGCGGGTTTTTCTGGTCAAAGTCTTCGTATTTTCCATGAGCCAGTTTTTCCAGGAAGGCCTTTTCGAAAATGATATCCATGAAAAACTGATAAGATCTAGCCGGTAAGTTGGCTTCTTTCGGTTTTCTCATGGGAAGCTTTTTCCAATCTTCTTGGATAGCCTTCGCACGCGTGGTGATGGAATAGCTGCTTGGCTGATGAGCCATTTTTTTCAGCTCTTCTACCATTCCCTCAATTTTGCGGAGCACTTCCCTTGGATGCATTTGCGGTCCTGGATTGAGACCTCGCTTGTATCTGGAAAAGATCCTATTATTCAATTTGGAAAATTCATCCCAAAGTGGCTGACGTTTTTCGGCAGGTACTTTGCCGGCCTCTTTCCATTCTCTTTGGATCCGTTTGCTGATCTCGAAGGCCATTTTGGCATCTGGTAAGTCGTGTGCTTCTCTCGCCTGTATGACTAATGCCTCATAGACCTTGATGTTTTCCTCAGCCTGAAGGGCGAGGCCTTCAAAGAAATGTCTTCGATTTTCAAAAAAGGTTTGTATAGCCTCTTTGAATTGCTGTTCGATTTCTTCGTTAATCTCTTTTTCTACAGGTCCAGTTTTGATCCATCTGAGCTTCAATTCTTTGAATTTCTCTGCGGTTTCTTTCCAGTCCGTATCGTTCTTTAGGGATTCTGCTTCGAGGATCAGTCCTTTTTTGACCTCCAGGTTTTTGGAGCGATTGGCCTGAATTATTTCATTAAGGATAATTTCCTGCTGGTTCAGTTCCTCAATTAAAGGTTCGAAATCACCCAAAGCATCACTTTCAAAAAGTGAGTCTCTTAGGTGGATGAGTTTCATGAGGAAAGAACCCTTATTCTGGTTTTCCTCAATGTCTGATTTCAGTTTGGCTACCTTCTCTTTGATTTGTTCAAAACGAGTCTCAAAGTACTGAATAGTAGAGCTTTCGCTTTCTTTAACCTCGCCGATTTCGCGATCATTCCGCCCTAAAAAACCCCTCAAAAAGACTTTACCGTCTTTGATATATCCAAATGGATGTTCCATTATACTACAATAGGTTATAGGTGGTCGTTTTCGATTTTTTGCAAAATAATCATTTAGCCCTCACTTATCCTAAGAAAGGTATATTTTTGCCGACTTGATCTATTCACAATCGACAGTAACTAACATACAGGCATGAGCGCAGAAAAAATCATATTTTCCATGGCTGGGGTGTCCAAGATTTACCCCCCACAAAAGAAAGTTTTAAAGGATATTTACCTTTCATTTTTTTACGGAGCCAAGATCGGCGTACTCGGTCTCAACGGTTCTGGTAAATCTTCCCTGCTTAGAATCATTGCAGGGATGGATAAAGAATTTCTAGGCGAGGTAGTTTGGTCACCGGGATATACGGTGGGTATGCTGGAGCAGGAACCTAAGCTTGACCCAACTAAAACCGTCAAAGAAGTGGTGGAAGAGGCCGTAGCAGGAACAGTGGCTTTGCTCAAAGAATTTGAAGAAATCAACGAGAAATTCATGGATCCTGCGCTTATGGAAGATCCTGATGCGATGGATAAGCTCATTACACGCCAAGGGGAAGTGCAGGAAAAACTGGACGCAGCAAATGCCTGGGAACTGGATGTGATGCTTGACAAAGCCATGGACGCCCTTCGCCTCCCACCTGCGGATGCCAATGTGGCGAATCTTTCAGGTGGCGAGAAAAGACGTGTCGCCCTTTGCCGGTTGCTTCTTCAGGAGCCGGATGTGCTTTTGCTTGACGAACCTACCAACCACCTTGATGCAGAATCAGTCCATTGGTTGGAGCAGCACTTGCAGAATTACAAAGGAACCGTCATTGCCGTAACACACGACCGTTACTTCTTGGATAACGTGGCTGGTTGGATCCTCGAATTGGACCGTGGGGAAGGCATACCGTGGAAAGGCAACTACTCCTCTTGGCTGGATCAAAAGCAAAACCGACTGAAGCAGGAAGAGAAAACAGAATCCAAGCGTCAAAAGACCCTCGAGCGGGAATTGGAATGGATTCGCATGTCTCCCAAGGCGCGTCAATCCAAAGGAAAAGCGCGTTTGAATGCCTATGATAAATTGATCGGGGAGGAGGCAAAAGAGAAAGAAGCTAAACTGGAGCTTTTCATTCCTCCTGGACCAAGATTGGGAGCGAAGGTGATTGAAGTGAATAATGTGTCCAAAGCTTATGGAGACAAGCTGCTTTTTGAAAATTTAAGCTTCTCTTTGCCTCAAGGTGGAATCGTCGGAATTATCGGACCGAATGGTGCAGGTAAAACCACGCTTTTCAAACTGATAACAGGACAGGAAAAACCCGATTCCGGAAATTTTGAAGTAGGTGAAACTGTTAAACTATCTTATGTCGATCAGGAGCATGATCAGCTTGACCCTAACAAGACGGTTTACCAATTGATCTCAGGAGGAAATGAGTTGATGAAGCTGGGAAACAAGGAAGTCAATTCGCGCGCCTATGTGTCCAAGTTCAACTTTGCCGGTTCTGATCAGGAGAAAAAGGTAGGCGTGCTCTCAGGTGGTGAGCGAAACCGAGTTCACTTGGCGATCACGCTAAAAGAAGGCGGAAACTTGCTCCTTCTTGACGAACCGACCAATGACCTTGATGTAAATACGCTTCGTGCTTTGGAAGAGGCTTTGGAAAACTTCGGAGGTTGTGCGGTGATTATTTCTCACGACCGTTGGTTCCTGGATCGTATCTGTACCCACATTTTAGCCTTTGAGGGCGACTCTCAGGTCTATTGGTTTGAAGGGAACTTCTCCGACTATGAGGAAAATAAGAAGAAGCGATTGGGTGATTTGACTCCCAAAAGGATTCGGTATAAGAACCTTAAGTAGTAGGCAGTTTCAGTTTGCAGTGTTCAGATTGTCAGCCTGACAACTCGTACTGCCCAACTCCAGTTGGTCAGGTGCTAAGTGAGACATGAGTCGAAGGCTTCAATGCAGAAAGCTAAAATCAGAAAGCTGAAACTAAGCCCCTCGAGGAGAAATCGTCGAGGGGTTTTGTATTTCTATGAATATTTTAGGTTATTACTTTTCAATTAGTTTTTATATCATGAGCAAGCGTAGATTCTATTTTCATGTGGTATTGCTTATTTCCGCGCTTTTGGTTGGTGGAGTGTCTTTGTGGTACAGCGGATGGTGGATGGAAGGGAGATATAACGTGCCGAATTTTACAGCGATTGCGATGGCTATAATGGTGGTTGCACAGGTGATTGCTTTAAGGACTGGGCTGAAAAAAGGGAGTAAATGAGCAGAAAACCAATTGACTGGCTTCACGGCTTGCCCTTAATATTAATTGGATTGATAGTTACCGTGAAGTCCTTGGATCTTTTTTTATTCCAAACTGGGTTCTTGGAGTCATATTAGTTTGGGGAGCGATAGCATTTGTGGTGGAGGGGATGCGCAATAGAAAGAAAATCGTCTAGGTAGTATATTGATTTTCAATTAGTTAAAAAAAGTTTTTATTGACAATACAAGATATCGTGTATTATCAATCAAGCTTTAAATGCAATTGTGAAAACTAATGATTAGGAACTTTTCCTCCTCAATTCCAACACCGTAATCTCCGGCCAAATCCCAACCCTTCCCGGAAAAGCTAAGAACCCAAATCCACGGTTGACATGCAGATACCTGCCCATTTCCTCGTATAGTCCCGCCCATTTGGGATAGCGGAGGGAAGAAGGGCTCCATTTGATCCAGCCGGGAATCTCGATACCAAACTGCATCCCATGGGTATGTCCGCTGAGGGTGAGGTGGATATGTTGCGCAAATTTTTTGACCTCCTCGTCAAAGTGAGAAGGGTCGTGACTCATCAGGATTTTAAAACTTTCTGCCGAAAGGTTGCTCGCTGCTTTGGCCAAGTCCCCGTATTGAGCGAAACCTTTTCCCCAGTTTTCTACACCTATCAGATCGATGCTTGCCCCAGCCCCTTCGACTCCGCTCAGGGCAGGCTTTTCGATTTTGACGTTTTCATTTCGTAAAAGCTTAAATCCAAGCTCTTCCTGAACTTCAAACAGACGCTTTAGATTTTCTGCCTTAGCCTCCTGGCTGGACCAATACATGTAGTCTCCATAGTCGTGATTCCCCAAAATCGAATATTTGCCCATCGGAGCATGGAGTTTTTTAAACGTATCTACCCAGGGTTCCATCTCTCCGGCATGATTATTTACCAAATCTCCGGTGAATAAAATGATGTCTGACTTTTGCTGATTGATCAAGTCAATGCCGTATTCCAGCTTCTTTTTGTCATCAAAACTTCCCGAGTGGATATCCGAAATCTGGGTGATCCTGAAACCGTCAAACTCTTCCGGCAAGTCATCAAATTCCAGTGTATGCTTCATCACCCGATAGCGATACTTTCCAATCAGGACGCCATGAAGGATTCCCACAAAAGGAATGGCAGATAGGACGAGAGCAGTTTGGCTGATGAATTTTCTCCGATCGGGTAAAAAGTCTCCCTGTCGGCTGCCTGAAAAAGACTGAAAGCTTCCTGTAAAAAACCGTAAAACATCCTCACCAAAGAGGAATGTCAGAATAATCAGTTTGGGAACCAATGACAAAATCATCAATGAAACCATCGTTCCAAAATTCGGATTCATAGCTTCCCTACTGAAGGTTAAAAAACCATAGAGGACGTAGGTATAAACTAATATTGAAAAAAGCCAATAGCCAATTTTTACCCATGTCTGACTTGGGAAAGTTGTTTTAAACGCTTGAAACGTATACCAATCAATGAAAAAAAGGAAAATAAGGAAGAGCAATATTCGAAGAAGAACCACTTGGTGAGCTATTTTGAAATGGAAGTTTATGGAGCTTTTGGTAGTAATCTGAATGGGTAATAAGCTTTCCAGAAACGATAAGAGCCAACAAAAGTTTACGAGTGATCACTTTTTAGGATCAGGATATGTTTTGGTTTTTAGTCTATTCCTGAAATTTCAACTTGCTTTTCTCTTACTTTGTGGCGGAATTTTTTCCAAACCAGCCTATTGACCTATGAGACAGCTACTCCTCAGACCCGGAGCAGAAGAATTGAATTACGAAATCCGGGGCATCGTAAAAAAAGCCCGACAGATTGAAGCCCTTGGCTATCCCATGACATGGGAAAACATCGGCGACCCTATCCAAAAGCATAACCACGTGCCCGATTGGATGAAGGCGATTATTGCAGACTTGCTCAAGGAGGATAAAACCTACGGCTATGCTGACTCCAAGGGCGTGTTGGAAACCCGAAAGTTTTTGGCCAATCTCAACAATGAAAAAGGCGGATCCCAAATCACTGCAGAGGACATTTTGTTTTTCAATGGCTTGGGAGATGCAATTGCCAAGTTGTATCAATTTTTGATTCCAACAGCCAGAATAATCGGTCCTTCTCCAGCATACTCCACGCACAGTTCAGCAGAAGCAGCTCATGCCAATACCGCTCCGATTACTTACAAGCTTGATCCGGATAATCAGTGGCTGCCTGACATGGAGGACCTTTACATGAAGGTTAAATACAATCCTTCCATTGTCGGTATCCTGATCATCAATCCGGATAATCCCACGGGGATGGTGTATCCAAAAGAGGTGTTGGAAGGATTTGTAAAAATCGCAGAGGAATTTAGCCTGCTTTTGATCGCCGATGAGATCTACCAGAATATCACCTACAACGGGATCAAAGCGGTGGCCTTGGCAGAAGTGATCGGAAGCCGTCCGGCAATTTCATTGAAGGGAATTTCCAAGGAATTCCCTTGGCCGGGATCACGCTGTGGCTGGATGGAATTTTACAATCGGGAGTCTTCAAAGGAGTTTGCCAAACTTTGCCAAACCCTCGAAAATGCCAAAATGATCGAGGTTTGTTCGACGATTTTGCCACAGTTGGCGATCCCCAGAATCATGAGTCATCCCGAATACCACGCCTATCGGGAGCAGGCCAATGCGCAAATCGGTCAACGTAGCGACTGGATGAGGGAGATTTTGGGAGATATCGAGGGAATTAAATTTAACCCGACGCAAGGTGCATTTTATAATACCATAGTATTCGATGAGAAATTATTGAATCCTCATCAAACGCTACCCATCGAGGATGCGCGATTACAGCAGTTGTTAGATACTTGGCTCAGTGATTCTGATATGCCTTTGGATAAGCGTTTTGTCTACTACTTATTAGCCTCTGAGCGAATCTGTGTAGTACCGATTTCTTCCTTTTGCTCTGACCTGAGAGGTTTTAGAGTGACCTTATTGGAAGAAAATGAGACGGTTTTCAAAAATACATTTGAAAGGTTGGGGAGAGCTATTCTACAGTATTTGAATTCAGAAGTCTGAAATCAGAAAAGGTTAATCAAAGGTTAATTTCTTAAGTCTTTGAAAATAAGGTGAAAAGTACGAAAGTGCTTTTAAGAATTGCCTTTAGCCTTTATAACCATTTTAGTAAAAATTGCCGTGAGTTCATTGGCTTCTTTAAGAGCAGGTTTCACTCTTTCGTTAGGCAAAAGATGAGACTCTGAGATCAATTCCAACCAAAATCCAGACTCATCAGCTTCCTCTTGGACTATTGATAATTTTGAAATAAACTCTGCTCGAGAGCGACCACGCTGTGATGATCTATAATTCGCCCCCACTGAAGTGCCTGACCTAATTAATTGCTTACCAAGTTCAAAGCCTGCTGTGTTTTTCGGAAGTTCTGATACAAGTTGTATGATTTCCAACGCTAACCTCTTTGTTCTAGCTTTTAAATCTCTGTCCATATGTAGTGTTTAATTTTATAACTTATTCCGTACAGAAGTTTTTTGCGATAGCAAAAAGTGCCAAACCTCGAATCCCATTTCACTTAATTCAACATTAAGTTTTAATCTGGTGGCTACTCGTTTCAGCTTTCATACTTTAGCTTTCATACTTCCTAATGATCTCTGACTTTGATTTTTGGGTCGGGAGTCATTTTTTCATCCTCTGCTTTTTCTGATGATGAAAAGTCCTTTAGATCCGGTTGACCGGCATTAATCCAAGCCGTATACCAAAAATCAGCGATCATTTTGATGGATTTTTTCATTTGACGCTCTACCTGATTATCCAAAGCCTGCGCGTAGGCAAGGGTGAAATCTCTCGAATAAACCCGAACAGTCAATCCATTTCGCTCCTCGTAGCTGTATTTCTGGTCTTCAGGAAATTGCGCAGTGAGTTCTTTTTCAATTCGTAAAACACTATCCACCATGGTGTGCGCTACCGCCACGGCATCCCAAATCGCCAATTGGGGCTTCTCGACATATTCCGCTTTTCCTACCCAAAACGAATAATCTTTAGCTAAAAGCTCAGGAACTCTGCTTTCCCAAAACCCATGAATCCCATCCTGACCGGTAAGTTGTCCATTGTAATTTTTGGTCGTGTGAAGGGGGACATTGAGGTCGCCAAGGTAGTGCCCCAAATCTGCGGACAGCTTCAGAATGGCAGCTTTGTTCTTTTGCTCAAAGGCTTTGGTCAGGCTCAAAAAAGTCAAATAGGTCGACCAAGGTCCAATTCCGTGGGCCCTCAGCGAATCTTCCGGGAAAAGTTTAATAGCTTCAGGCCAATAGGTAGGAAGGATAGAAAGGGCGCTGTCGCCATAATGATCGAGGTCGATGTAGTGCTTTTCAGCTTCCCCAGCCACGGCATATCTTCTTCGATCGGGATTGACCGCCTTTTCTGTGATAAATTCAATTTCAGATTTATACAAAGGCATCATCTCTGGTGGAAGGGAAAAGACCGCCTGTCTGTTAATAAGAGAATGGGCAAAAAATCCCCAAAATGGCGGATTTCCATTGCTAACAGAGAAAATAAAAAGCCACACTAAAAAAAAATTCATCTTTGAAATTAATCAAAACTTTAATTTCCTGACTTTCATAAACCTTATTATTCAGGTTCATTTTGGACAATAATCCAATTATTTTAGTTCCGTAGATGCGGATCTTGAAAGGAATGTTCGAAATTCCTTTGGCAGAATTAATTATTTACAATAACTTTGCAGTCCGATTCAGAATAGGGAAAGAACAGAAATTATTTAAAACAATATGGCAAATCACAAATCAGCTCTGAAAAGAATTCGTGCCAACGAAGCGAAGCGTTTGAGAAACAGATATCAGGCCAAGACCACCAGAACTTTCATCAAAAGGCTGAAGGCTGCTACCGATAAGATCGAGGCTACTGAGCTTTTCCAGAAGGTTTCTTCCATGTTGGACAAACTGGCGAAGAAAAATGTGATCCACAAAAACAACGCTAGCAATAAGAAATCAAAATTGGCCAAGTTCGTCAATGCACTTGCTTAATTAAGAAAGACTTTCTTACTATAAACCCTGTCACAAGCAGGGTTTTTTTATTTTATTTTTATCGCTAGTTTTAGTTTAAGACTTTTACTTAGATATGGATTCTACTTTTTCTACCAAGATTTCGGAATTGGCCGAGGAAGATCGGCCGCGAGAAAAACTTCTCCTCAGAGGAAAATCAGCCCTCACTGATGCCGAACTGATTGCAATATTGATTGGCTCAGGCACTCCCTCGATGAGTGCTGTGGACCTTTCCAGGATGATCCTCCGTCATATCAATTATGACCTCTCGGCCTTAGCCAGGCTTTCTGTAAAAGATTTGATGAAATTCAAGGGGATCGGCGAGGCAAAAGCAATATCAATTGTAAGCGCCTTGGAGCTCGGGAGGCGACGGAAAGACCAGGATGCGCCTGTAAAACAAAAAATTACTTCGTCTCGAGATGCCTATGAGCTGATGCGTCCAGAGCTTTACGATGAGGTCATTGAGCATTTTTATCTCATCCTGATGAGCAGATCAAATTACGTCATCAAGAAGCAGCACATTAGTCAAGGCGGTACATCTGGTACGGTGGTAGATCCTAAGTTGGTGTTTAAAACTGCCTTGGAGCACATGGCGCACTCCATTATTTTGGTCCATAACCATCCAAGTGGATCGGCAAGCCCTTCCGAACAGGATAAAAAACTTACCCAACGCTTGGTCCGAATCGGGCGTGATATGGATTTGAGCATATTGGACCATATGATTTTCACAGATCATGGCTATTTTAGCTTCGCCGACGAGGGGATTCTTTGATCCTCTCGCATAGAAATTTATCCAAAGCAAAAACTCCTGAAGAAAGTGGGAGTTTTGAAGAGAAAATCTGATCCCCTGTGAAATCAAGTCATATTTTAATCGTAGTTGTCTCCTTCGTTGTATTAGCAGCTGTAGCCTACATGTTTACCGCGGCGGAAAGCCCCGAAGCATACAATGAGAAAGTGGAGAAAGAACGTGAGCGCCAATTCAAATTCATCAAGTTTAATGTTGAATCGCCACTCAATGAAGAGCAAAGGCGCAGTTTTCAGCTGTTGACTTTTTATGACATCAATCCACTTTACCGTGTTAAAGCACGGTTGATTCCGATTGAGAATAAAAAAGTGCGAGAAGTGCCATTGACCGACGGCTCCAAAGAAAAGTACATCGAGCACTCATACGCTGAGTTTGAACTCGGCGGGCAGACCAATAAGCTGCTTTTGCTTCAGTCTGTAAAAGAAACCGACATGCGAAATTTCTTTTTGGCTTTTGCCGATGAGACTAGCGGAAAAGAAACTTACGGAGGTGGTCGATTTCTCAATGTACGTCAAGACGGTAAAAACAGTATCACGATTGATTTCAATTTGGCCTACAACCCCTATTGCGCTTACAATCCTGATTATGCCTGTCCGCTTCCACCCAAGGAAAATCTGATGACAATTGCTATTGAGGCAGGGGAGAAAAATTATGACAAATAATCCCGCCCTCCCGCAATTCTTTTAAATTTGCCAACTGCTTCAGAAGGTGCCTTTGCACCTTTTTTCTTAACCTGTAGAAGCATCCCGAACTCGAATTCATATGAAAATCTCTATCAATAGACTCAAGCAATACATTTCTCTCACTGAAACCCCTGAAGAAATCGCGTCCCTCCTCACCCGTTCCGGCTTGGAAGTGGAAGCGGTGGAAGAGTTTGTTTCTGTACCAGGTGGACTGGAAGGAATTGTGATCGGGGAAGTATTGACTTGTGAAAAGCATCCTGATGCGGACAAGCTCAGCATCACTACGGTAGATATTGGTTTGGAGACTCCTTCCCAAATAGTCTGTGGTGCTTCCAATGTCGCAGCCGGTCAAAAAGTGGTCGTGGCTACCGTCGGAGCTAAGCTTTTTCCTACTAACGGAGAGCCATTTGAAATCAAAAAAGCCAAAATCCGCGGCCAAGCCTCCGAAGGAATGATTTGCGCCGAGGATGAAATCGGGCTTGGGACATCTCATGCGGGCATCATGGTATTGGATACTGATTTGCCAAATGGGACTCCGGCGAAGGAATACTTTGAAGTCAGCCAAGACCATGTTTTGGAGATTGGATTGACTCCCAACCGAGCAGATGCGGCTTCACATTTAGGCGTAGCCCGAGATCTGAAAGCTTTGCTTCAGCGTTCGATTTGCCTTCCTGACGGGAAAGAATTGACCAAAGAAGTTTCAGGTCCCTCGATTTCCGTTGAAGTTCAAAGTACTGAAGACTGTCCACGCTATGCCGGAGTAGTAGTGAGTGATTTGAAGGTAGGACCTTCACCCCAATGGCTTCAGAATTTTCTCAGGTCACTTGGACTTGAGCCGATCAACAACGTGGTCGATATCACCAATTTTATCCTTCACGACCTCGGTCAGCCTCTACATGCTTTTGATGCAGATAAAGTTACAAATGGTAAAATCATCGTAGGTAAGCTGCCTAAAGGCTCATCCTTTGTGACCTTGGATGAAAAGGAGCGAAAGCTTTCCGGTGAGGAACTGATGATTTGTGATCCTAATGGAGGGATGTGTATTGCAGGTATTTTCGGGGGAAAAGGATCGGGTGTCAGTGATCAAACCACCTCTATTTTCTTAGAATCCGCTTATTTCTCTCCAGATGTGATCCGAAAAGGATCTCAGTATCATGGATTAAAGACAGATGCTTCGTTCCGTTTTGAGCGAGGCACCGATCCCAATATGCCAGTTTATGCGTTGAAGCGTGCCGTGGCATTGCTTCAGGAGATAGCAGGAGGAAAAGTGGCTTCAGATCTAATTGACCTTTATCCGCAACCTGTGGAGGATTTTGTGGTGGAAGTCGAATACGCCCATGTCAACCGTCTGATCGGAAAGAAAATTGACCCAAGCGAAGTAAAATCCATTTTGGAAAGTCTGGATATACGGGTAAAAAATGAATCAGAAGCGGGATTCACGGCGATCGTAAAGCCGTACCGGGTGGATGTCACCCGTGAGGCGGATATCATCGAAGAAATTCTCAGAATCCATGGCTTCCATCAGGTTGAGCTTTCTGAGAAACTTAGTACCGATTTCTTGGCGGATCATCCAGTGAAGGATGTGAACAAACTTCAATATCGACTGACCGAAATGTTGGCAGGTTTGGGATATTTCGAGCTCATCACCAATAGCTTGACCAAGCCAGTTTATGCAGAGAAATCTGGCTTCCTAGATCCTTCCTACAATGTTGAGATTTTCAACAAGTTGAGTGAAGACTTGGGCGTGATGCGTCAGACCTTACTTTTCTCCGGTTTGGAGGTGATGTCACACAATATCAACCGAAAGCAAACCGACCTTCGTGCGTTCGAGTTCGGTACAGTTTATCACAAAGCAGAGTCGGGATACAAGGAGGGAAGACGATTGGCGATTTTCCATTCGGGAAACAGAAGCGCGGAGAGCTGGATAGAGCTTGCAAAACCTTTTGCTTTCGCTGATTTGTTCTCGGCAGTAGAGAGAATCCTCGAGCGATTGAATATTGAAGTAGGTTCTATGGAAGTGGTAGAATCCGTGCCTTTTGCCTATGGATTAGTCCTCAAACTTGGAGAAAAAGAAATCGGTCGTCTCGGTTTGGTGGATGAGAAAATGCTGAAACTCGCGGAAGTCCGTCAGGATGTTTGGTTTGCTGAGTTGGATTGGGATTTACTTACCAAGAAAGCTTCAGGATTGAAGAAATATCAGGAGATCTCCAAGTTTCCGGAGGTTCGTCGTGACCTTTCCTTGGTGATTGACAAAACCGTGACATATGACCAAGTTAAGTCAGTTGCAGAAAAGGCTGGTGGCAAATTGCTCAGAAGAATCGGTGTATTCGATGTGTATCAAGGTGATAAGATTGAAGCTGGCAAAAAGGCTTATGCTTTGAGCTTTATCCTGCAAGATCAGGAAAATACCTTGACCGATAAGGTAATTGAGAAAACAAAGAGTAAATTGATTGAGGCCTTTCAGCAACAAGTAGGGGCTGTCATCAGAAGTTAAAAAATGATTCACGAGGAACTGCAAAAACTGGAAAGACTTGCCGTGCAGGTAAGTAAAAAATCAGAGGCTTTGACCGCTGAAAATGAGCAATTAAGGGCTAGGTTGTCAGCTCTTGAGCAGGAAATTCAGGAAAAAGAGCAGGAAATCCATCATTTTAAAAATAAGATTAAAATTAGTAACATTGTGGACAACCGACCGGTGAATTCTGAAGATGCCGCCGAAATGAGTGACTTAATCAATAACTATATACAAGAAATCGATCATTTGATCACCTACCTTTCCGAATGATATGGAGACGCTTGCCATCAGAGTGAAAATCGGAGATAGGGAATACCCCATGCGTGTCAAGCTGGAAGATGAAGGCAAAATCCGTCACGCAGGGAAGTTGATAAATGAAAAATTGAGAAAGTATAAGGCCGAATTTGGCCTTGACGATACCACCGATCTTTTAGCAATGGTTGCTTTTGATTGTATGGTGGAGTCATTGGAGACCAATGAAGGCAATGCAGAAGACAGCGAGCACATTCGCCGCAGTCTCTCCCATATTTCAGCTCTGCTCAGTAAGGCAGTCTGAAGATTGATACCCGCTCATTTTGCTGATTCTCGGATCCGGTAGGTAAAATTTATATACATACCTATGGCAGACGTACTATTTATCGTCCTCGCAGCCCTGGCGGGGCTTGGCGGGGGAGCCGCACTTGCAGGCTTTTTCATTAAAAATAAACATGCACAGCAGGAAGAGGAAACTAAAGAACGGATCAAATCCATGCTGAGAGAGGCTGAAATCACAGCCGAAACCATCAAGAAAGACCGAATTCTTGAAGCAAAAGAAAAATACCTCAAGATGAAGGCTGAGTTTGATGAGGAGATGAACAATAAGAAAAACATCATCATCACCAACGAAAACAAAGTCAAGCAGCTGCAAAGTCAAGTATCTAAAGACCAAGAGGCACTCAAGCGCAAAGAAGCTGAACTAGACTCCAAAAAGGAAAATCTTCAAGCCCAATTACAATCTGTTCAGGCTAAGAAAGAAGAGTTGGACCGTGTGACCAATCAACGTATCGCAGACCTTGAGAAAATCGCGGGACTGACCCGTGAAGAGGCTAGGGAGCAATTGATCAATATGCTGACTGAAGAGGCACAATCCAAAGCGTCTTCCCAAATCAAGGATATCCTCGATGAGGCAAAATTGACTGCTACCAAGCAAGCCAAAAAGATTGTTCTCGATACCATTCAGCGTACAGCTACTGAGCATGCGGTAGAAAACTGTGTGTCTGTATTCAATATCGAAAGCGACGACATCAAAGGCAAAATCATCGGTCGCGAAGGTCGAAACATCCGTGCACTGGAAGCTGCCACGGGTGTGGAAATCGTTGTGGACGATACCCCTGAAGCAATCATCA
The DNA here is from genome assembly GCF_042657405.1 of Algoriphagus aquatilis. Taxonomy (NCBI): domain Bacteria; kingdom Pseudomonadati; phylum Bacteroidota; class Cytophagia; order Cytophagales; family Cyclobacteriaceae; genus Algoriphagus; species Algoriphagus aquatilis. The sequence continues at coordinate 27,683 of NZ_JBHSKS010000015.1, read as the reverse complement.
TTTCAGGCTTTGATCCGGTAAGGAGAGAAATCGCGCGATTGTCCCTGCATCGTCTGGTTCAGGATGGTCGAATCCACCCTGCCCGTATCGAGGAAGTGGTGGCTAAAACCGAGAAGAATATTGAGGAAGAAATCGTCGAAATCGGAGAAAGAACTTGTATTGATTTGGGTATCCACGGACTTCATCCTGAATTGATCAAGATGGTGGGTCGAATGAGATTCCGTTCTTCTTACGGACAAAATCTACTTCAGCACTCCAGAGAAGTAGCCAAACTTGCTGCTACCATGGCTGCTGAAATGGGACTCAATGCCAAGCTGGCTAAGCGTGCCGGACTTCTGCATGATATCGGAAAGGTGTGGCCTGAGGAGCAGGAATTACCTCACGCAATCCTCGGTATGGAACTGGCCAAGCGCTACAAAGAGCATCCTGAAATCTGCAATGCGATCGGTGCTCACCACGACGAGATCGAGATGACTTCCATGATCTCTCCGATCGTGCAGGCATCCGATGCAATCTCCGGTTCTAGACCTGGTGCACGTCGTGAAATCATGGACAGCTACGTGAAGCGTCTGAAGGAATTGGAAGAGTTGGCTTTGAATTTTGATGGAGTAAATAAGTGCTTTGCGATGCAGGCAGGTCGTGAGCTCCGAATCCTGGTCGATGCAGACAGTGTCGATGATCAAAAGGCAGGGAAGCTTTCGTTTGACATCTCCCAAAAGATCGAAAAAGAGATGCAATATCCTGGGCAGATCAAAGTAACTGTGATCAGGGAAATGCGAGCAGTCAACTACGCGAGATAAATTGAAAATTGATTTTCTGACAAATGGCAACTACTTTAGGTGGTTGCCATTTTTATTTTCTGATGTTTGCCACCTACCTGTTTATTCAATTTATTAATGAGACCCGTTGGAAGCTCTTTCCTAGGAAAGTTACTCCAGAGGAGATCCGGTTTTTAGATATTCATTTCCCCTATTTCGCAAGGCTCAAACCCATCCATAGAAAAGAGTTTCTTGTCAAATTAGAAACTATACTTTCTACCAAGCGATTTGCACCGAGGGGAGGGTTGGAAGAGGTGACCTCCGAAATGGAGGTTTTGATTGGAGCTACGATTACGATGGTCATTTTCGGTTGGAAAAGACTTCGCTTAGCACACTTCCATACTATCTTGGTTTATCCAAATGCCTACTACAGCACGGTCAATAAAGTGTACCACCGCGGAGAAGTGAATCCAAAACATGGGTTGATTGTAGTCTCTTGGAAGTGCTTCGTAGAAGGTATGGCAGATCCATCAGATGGAGTAAATGTGGGTATCCATGAAATTGCCCATGCATTGAAACTAGCCAATCTGATCGAAACCGACGGAGAACATGAGTTTAATCCTAAAGCTTGGACTGAGTATACCCAATGGGTTCCGGCTGAAATGGAAAGGCTCAGAAAAGGTTTACCCAGCCTGTTTCGTGAAAGTGCCGGGTTAAATGAACACGAATTTTTTGCAGTCGCCTTGGAAAGCTTTTTTGAGCGAAGTCAGGATTTGAAAAACTATCATCCCAACATGTATAAAGCCTTGGTCCACTTACTGAGACAGGATCCCTTGGTATTAATGAAGTAGGCATGGAAAAGCTATACAAAATCGGAATCATCGGTACAGGTGCCATTGCCCTCAAGCATGCGCAAGCCATCGCTAGTTTGGTCAATGCCGAATTGATTGGTCTTTTCAATCCAAATCCTCCCAGTGCGGCAAAAGCCAGGGAGAAATTTTCGGTGCCGGTATTCAGTAATTGGGAGGAATTTATCTCATCTCCTGACCTTGAGGTAGTTTGCATTTGTACTCCTAGTGGGATGCACCTAGAGCCTGCGCTCAAAGCCATTGAAGCAGGAAAACATGTCTTTATTGAAAAACCGATAGAGGTTACTTTGGATCGGGCAGATCAATTGATCCAAGCTGCCGAGGCTCAACATGTAAAGTTGGGAGTAGTTTTTCAAAATCGCTTTTCTCCGGATTTTACTAAGTTAAAGGATGCGATATCGAATGGGGTTTTTGGTCGACTGCTGATGGGAAATGCAGCGATCAATTGGTTTCGTGATGCCAATTATTATTCTTCCAGCCAGTGTAAAGGAACCTTAACCTATGACGGAGGAGGCGCCCTGATCAATCAGGCCATTCATACGTTGGATCTTCTTTTAGAAGTGATGGGAGAAGTTGATTCTGTTTTTGGAAAAGTGAAGACCACGCTCTATCCCATCGAAGGGGAGGATTTAGGAGCAGCTTTGGTCAATTTCAAATCAGGAGCGATGGGAACGATCACAGCAGGCACTTCCCTTTATCCCGGATATCTAGAGCGTTTGGAGATTTATGGAACAGAAGGAAGTGCGATTTTGGAAGCAGGGAAGTTGACTGCTTGGAATGTTCGGGGAATGGAAAGTCCAATAGCAAAAACTGAACATAACGCAGCATCAGGTTCCTCCGATCCCAATGCAATTGGCTTCGAGCTTCATGCCAAACAGTGGATGGATTTTCTCCAAGCGATCGAAACTGGAAATCAACCCGAAGTCGATGGACCCAAATCCCGAAAATCCTTGGAACTCATTCGGGCTATTTACCAATCAAGCAAGGAGGAACAGCTGATCCGATTTCCGTTCTCGGAATAAGGTTTTGCCACAGATGCACAGATTTCCTTTTTTCTGTGGATCTGCTGCAATAAAAAACCCGAAGCTTTCACTCCGGATTTTCAGCCTTCTGACTTTATACTTCTGACATCGATGTACTGATTACTGCAAACCGAGACTGACTACTGTTTGCGCTCCACTTCCCTCAAATTCTCCATCTTCTTATTTCTCAGGAAGCCGTTAATGTCTTCGAAGTGCTCACGCACTCGTTTATTGCCAAATTCAAAAACTTTGGTCACCAAGCCATCTAAGAAATCCCGGTCGTGAGACACCACAATCAAAGTGCCGTCAAAAGCTTTCAACGCATCCTTGATGATATCCTTGGTCTTCATGTCCAAATGGTTCGTTGGTTCGTCAAGAATGAGCAAGTTTACCGGCTCCAAGAGCAATTTAATCATCGCCAATCGGGTTTTTTCTCCACCGGAAAGCACTTTGACTTTCTTGTTGATATCATCGCCCTTAAACATGAAGGCTCCGAGAATATCTTTGATTTTGGTTCGGATCTCTCCCACAGCGATGTTATCAATCGTTTCAAAAATCGTAATGGACTCGTCTAAAAGTGAGGCTTGATTCTGCGCAAAGTACCCGATCATTGCATTGTGACCGAGTTCACATTTTCCCTGGAAGTCGATCTCGCCCATAATCGCCTTGATCATGGTGGATTTACCTTCCCCGTTTTTCCCGACAAAAGCTACTTTTTGTCCTTGCTCGATGGTCATGGAGGCGTTTTTGAACACCACATGATCTCCATAGGTTTTTCCCATTTCCTCGACAATCACTGGATATTTTCCTGATCTGGGAGAAGGTGGAAACCGGAGTTTCAAGGCAGAAGTATCCACCTCATCCACTTCTACTAGCTCTAGTTTTTCGAGCATTTTCACACGGGATTGCACCTGAAGTGTTTTGGAATAGGTGCCCTTGAAGCGCTCGATGAACTGGGTCGTTTCGGCAATGAACTTCTGTTGCTCTTCGTAGTGCTTTTGCTGCTGCTCGCGACGCTCTTTGCGCAGCTCCAGGTAATGGCTGTATTTCGCTTTGTAGTCGTAAATACGGCCCATCGTCACCTCAATGGTTCGGGTGGTGATGTTATCGACAAAGGCCCGGTCGTGGGAAATCACCACCACAGCTTTGGCTTTGGTCATCAGAAATTCTTCCAGCCATTGGATGGATTCGATGTCAAGGTGGTTGGTCGGTTCGTCGAGTAGGATCAGGTCAGGCTTTTGCAAAAGGATTTTTGCCAGCTCGATCCGCATTCTCCACCCTCCGGAAAATTCAGATGTGGATCGCTGAAAATCTTCGCGAACGAAACCTAAACCCAACAACACTTTTTCTACTTCTGCCTCGTAGTTGATCTCTTCGATGGCGTAGAATTTCTCACTGAGTTCGGAGACTTTTTCGATCAGTTTGTAATAATCTTCCGATTCATAGTCTGTTCGCACAGTCAGTTCCTCGTTTATTCGGTCGATTTCCTCCTTCATGCCGAGGTAAGAGGCAAAGGCTTTGGCCGTCTCCTCCATCACACTGCAATCATCCGCAGTGAGCAAATGCTGAGGCAAATAAGCTACGACATAGCCTTTTGGGGCAGAAACTGTACCGGAGGTTGGCTTGCTTTGTCCGGCAATGATCTTGAGGAGGGTAGATTTTCCCGCCCCGTTTTTACCCATGAGGGCGATCTTGTCGCTCTCGTTGATGTTGAAGGTGATATTGCTGAAAAGCGGAGTGCCGCCGTGCATGACGGTCACGTTATCGACTGAAATCATGAATCTTGGAATTGAAGGGGCAAAGGTAGGGATTTTGGAGTTGTAAGGTGGAAAGGATTTAAAAGTTGTAAAGTTGTCGACTGTCTACGGTCGACAGTCCACCGATCGATGTGATTTCCGAACTTCGGTGGACTGTGGTCGGTTGACCGTTGACAATATCATTTTAATTATGTGCTGTTGACTCCAAATAAATTAACTTCGCCCCATGCTTGTAATCGTCACCGGTGTATCGGGAACGGGGAAAACTACCCTTGGAACGCTCTTGGCCGAAAGGCTCCGTCTTCCTTTTTTCGATGCGGATCATTTTCATCCTGCGGAAAATATTGCCAAAATGAGTGCCGGACATCCGCTGAATGATGAAGACCGGCAGCCTTGGCTTCAGGCTTTGGCGGATCAGCTCTTGACTTCTGAGCAAAAAGGCGGTGCGGTTTTGGCCTGTTCGGCTTTGAAAAATTGGTATCGGGAAAAGCTGTCAGTTTCCGATAATCTCCGCTGGATTCATCTCACCGGAAGTCGGGATTTGATTTGGGAACGAATGCTTGCCCGAAAAAACCATTACATGAAAGCCGGAATGCTGGATTCCCAAATTGCCGTTTGGGAAAAGCCACAAACCGGATTCTTATTGGATATCACGGGGGCTCCTGAGCAACTGCTGGAAGCTTCCCTTCACTATTTAACTTCTCAACCTATGAACATGAAAATGGGAGTCATCGGGATGGGCGTCATGGGCAAAAGCTTAGCGCTCAATCTGGCCGAAAAAGGCGTTCCCGTCTCACTTTACAATCGATTTGTCGCCGGAAAAGAAGAAGGCATCGCTAAAAAAGTGCTCGATGAAAATCCGGAATTTTCCAATATGCTGGCGTTCGAGGACTTGCAACAGTTTGTGAATTCCTTGGAAAAGCCACGCAGGATTTTGATGATGATTCCTGCCGGGGCAGCGATCGATGCCCAATTGGATGCGCTGATTCCGATTTTGGAAAAGGACGATTTGGTCATCGATGGTGGCAATTCATTCTATCTTGATTCGGATCGAAGAGTCAATCGGCTTAAAGAGGTCGGGATGCACTTTTTACCCATGGGTGTGTCCGGTGGGGAAGAAGGAGCGAGAAAAGGACCATCCATCATGCCCGGCGGAAATGCCGAAGGCTATGCGATGGTGGAGGATTTCTTGGGAAGAATTTCTGCCAAAGACAAAGACGGAAAGCCCTGCATGACTTATGTGGGTCCGGGAGGCTCGGGCCACTTTATCAAAATGGTGCATAACTCCATCGAGTACGGTGAGATGCAGGTCTTGGCGGAGTTGGTTCACCTGCTCCGGTTTGGATTTGGGTGCTCTGCTGAGCAGGTTTCTGGAATTTTTTCAGATTGGGGAAAAGGAGAATTGAAGTCCTTCTTATCGGAAATCACTGCGGATTTGTTGCTTTTCAAGGAAAACGGTGAATTGCTCTTAGATAAAATCCTTGATCAGGCTGGCCAAAAAGGTACCGGTGCTTGGTCTCTGACGACCGCATTAGAATTCGGAATTCCGTACAGTCCATTGGCCGAGGCTGTGAATGCCCGGGGAGTTTCAGGAGAAAAAGCGATGCGCGTGGCGTTTTCTAAGACCTTCCAACATGAATTCCAACAAGTCGAAGGTTCACTCGAAGCGTGGCTGCCCAAAATCAAAGAAGCCTATGGGTTGGCCCGAATAATCAATCATGAGGTAGGTTTCCGCTTGATGAAAACTGTCTCAGACACCAAAGGCTGGAATCTCAATTTCAACGAAATTGCCCGAATCTGGACCAATGGCTGTATCATTCGTTCCGGTTTGATGGAGACCATTTCCGCTAATTATTCGGATCAGGTATCCTTCTTTGAAATGGCTGGTGTGAAAGAACAAGTGATTTCAGGAAGAAAAGCCTTAGCGGAATTGGTTGGTTTGGGTTTGACGCATGGTTTTGCCTTGCCGGTGATGAGTGCGGGGATCAATTATTTGTTGGGTAGAATTACTGCAGAGTCTTCTGCTTCAGTCATTCAGGCGCAGCGGGATTACTTCGGTGCGCATACCTATCAGCGCAAAGACGATCCAAGTGGGAAGTTTTACCACTCCCAATGGATTTGAGATTTACGAATTACGATTTACGAAGGGCTGGAGCGATTCAGCCTTTCTTTTTTGGCCACAGAACTGCCCATCGCAGGCAGGTGCACAGATATTTTTTTCTGCTCCTTTCCTTTTCCTTTCAAACAAATCCTTTTGCGCCTTTCTGTCTTTGTGGCAAATACAAAAAATCCACCACCGGATTGGTTTACAAAAGGGAAAGGCCGAACTTAAGTTTCCCAACCTAACCCATCTGGCTATGAGACCAATTAAAATCCTGTTTTCACTCCTTTTTCTGAGCTGTTCTTTTGTTTCGGTTTTTGCACAGGAACTCGTTATCAATCACTTGAATGTGATCACCATGCTGGATGACAAAGTTTTGGAAGATCACTCGATCTATGTCAAAGACGGGGTGATTATAGAGATTGCGCCTGAGCAGGAGATTTCGGCAGTTGGTGTGAGGACTTTAGATGGTCGAGGGATGTATGTTTTTCCGGGTTTGGCAGAGTTTCATGGTCACTTACCCAATCCCGAGCAGTACGGCCCAGAGTTTCAAGAAGAAGTGATGATGCTTTACTTGGCAAATGGGGTATTGAGGATTAGAAGTATGCTCGGTCACGAATCCCATTTGGCACTTCGGGATCGGGTGATGAAAGGGGAATTGTTGGGACCTCGAACTTTTGTCTCTGGCCCGTCTTTCAATGGAAATACAGTCGCTGATCCGGAAGCGGGTCGAGCTATGGTAAGAGCACAAAAAGCAGCAGGATACGATCACCTCAAGTTGCATCCTGGATTGGATACGCCAAAGTTTTTGGCTATTGCCGATGAGGCCAAAAAGCAAGGGATTTTCTATGGAGGACACGTTTCCCTGGATGTGGGCTTGGTGACTTCGGTGACTCGTGGCTATCGATCAGTAGAGCACATAGACGGATTTTTGGAGGCCATGCTTCCTGACGGAACAGTGATTGATCCGACCGTCTCCGGTCCTTTTAACATGAACTTGGTTGCACAGGTGGATAAAAGCAAACTGGCAGGTTTGATCCAACTTTGTCTGGAAAACAAAACTTGGATGGCGCCGACCATGACTTTGTTTGAGCGTTATTTCGGCTATCAACCCGCTTACGAATTGCGTCAGCAACCCGAGATGCTCTATTTACCAGGCTTATTGGTCACTCAGTGGTTCAATACCAAATCTAAAATGGAAGCAGATGGGGTGTTGGCCGAGGCCAAAGTGAAACCGTATTTGGAATTCCGTCAGTGGCTTTTCCTCGAACTTCACAAAGCCGGAGTGCCGATGATCATGAGTTCGGATTCTCCTCAGGTTTTTAATGTTCCCGGTTTTTCTATCCATCGAGAGATTGAATCCATGTCCAAAGCCGGCATGTCCAATTATGAAATTCTAAAAACCGGTACTGTCAATCCTGCCAAGTACATGGAAGAGGAAGGGCAATGGGGAGTCTTGAAACCCGGTGCCGCGGCAGAATTTGTATTGGTACAAAAAAATCCATTGGAAGACTTGACCACCATGCAAAAGCCTCAAGCGATCATGATTCAGGGGAAATTTATCCAGCGGGATGAGTTGCAGCTGGAGTTGAATCTAATTCGGCAGAAATATCTTCGGCAGTAGATTTACGAGTTACGAAGTACGATTTACGAGATTTTGAGGAAAGTTTACACTGCTTTCCACCTCTACTACCTAACCACTTTCGAACCAAAAAAAAATATGAAATACACGTCAATCCTAGGCATAGCAGCTATCCTTTCGATGGCTTTTGCCTGCTCTCAAAACAACACCCAAGAACCGATTAAAGAAGAAATCAACCTTATGATCAAAGCAGAACAAGTGGCCGAACACAAGGGCCAACCCGTTTTTCATTACCTCCTTGACAACGGCACCATGCAAGTCGAACTCTCCAACTATGGAGGCTTGGTGCATAAAATCATTGCTCCGGACAAAAACGGGAACAAAGAGAATATCACCCTCACCTTTGATACCGTGGAGGAATACCTAACCAAGCCCAATCCTTTTTTCGGGGCTACAGCCGGTCGTGTGGCCAACCGGATCGCCAATGCCGAATTCTCGTTGGATGGAACAAAATATACCTTGGCCAAAACCAATGGAGACAACCACCTGCATGGTGGGGTAGAAGGCTTCAACAAAAAAGTCTGGACTCCTGAAACCTATTCCAATGATTCGGTAGTCGGAGTCAAAATGACTTACCTCAGTGTGGATGGAGAAGAAGGTTATCCCGGCAATCTGGAAACTACCCTATGGATGGAATTGACCGCAGATAATACCCTTCGAATCCGATTTGAATCTGCTACCGACAAAAAGACCATCCTCAATCTGACTAACCATACCTACTTTAACCTGGGCGGAATGAAGCGGGATGCGCAGGATCATGAGTTTCAGTTTTGGGCGGATGCCTACACGCCGGTGGATGAGGAATTGATCCCAACAGGTGAGGTAAAAGACGTGACTGGAACTCCATTTGACTTCCGTACACCAAAAATTCTTGGTGATCAAATCGCTGCCAATGGCGCTGGGTTTGATCATAACATGGTGATGAAGCGGGAAAAATCAGCTGATATGAAGCACTTCGTCCGTGTGCGCCATGCCGAAAGCGGCCGGGTGATGGACATGTATTCGGACAACATGGGGGTGCAGTTTTACACTGGAAACTTCCTATCCAATTTTGCCGGGGCCGATGGCAAAACCTACGAAAAGCATTGGGGCTTTTGTTTGGAATCCCAAAACTGGCCAGATGCAATCAATCATGACAATTTCCCCAGCCCGATCCTAAATCCGGGAGAAAAGTACACCCACAACATCGAGTATCGATTCTCGGTGGAGAAGTAAAAAAAGAAACCCTCCAAAGGATTTAAATCCTTTGGAGGGTTTCTTTTTGATATTATACAATCACCAATTAGTCGTCTTGAGATTTAGACGAAGTTCTAATTTTTTCCTTGGATTTAAATGGATGAATCGTTTGTCCCAGAAAGGTTGTGGGCATTTCTTCATTCAATCCAGTTCTTTCAGGCCATTCGTTTCCTTTTTCCAGATAGGTGCCAAAAATCATATCAATGAACGGAAAATGAATAGCGAAATTTTTGTCATAGTACTTGGGATCAGCCGCATGATGCCAATGATGGTATTGAGGTGTGACCAATAGGTATCTCAAAAAACCAAAATTTAGTTTGGTATTGGAATGAGCCAATACTGCTTGAATAGAAACCCACACGAGATAAGTCAAAAATACGGGCGTGCTAAATCCAAGAACATAAAGTGGGATAAAAGTAAAAGATCGAACCAAGATTAGATCCACAAAATGGATCCTTGACCCGGCTAACCAATCGATGTTTTTGATTGAATGATGAATCGCATGGAATTTCCAAAGGAAGGGGACTTTATGAAATAGAAAGTGAATGGTCCACTGGAAAAGATCAGAGACTACTAATGCAATCAATAGCTGCAAAGGAAATGCGATGGAGGAAACAGCCGCATGAATCTCAGCAATAGGAAGTCCTGAAAATGAAATGATTGCTGGGGTTCTGATGATGATTCCAAGTGCTTGAACCAACAGGTGGCTGTAAATAAAATATGCCAAATCAGTCCTCCATTCTGGGTGGAATTTGGATTGATCCAGGTGTTTTGGAAGAAATAACTCAATCGGGATAAAAATTGCTGCGGTAAAAAAAATGTCCAATACCAGCCAGTCCAAACCTATGGAGAATGTAGAATAAAATCCCGGAGTCCTTTCAGGCATGAGGTAGTTTAAAATCAGCGAGCCAACCAAAAAAACTAAACCTAAAATAGCTATGTCCGCCTTTTTTCTGAGAATAAAGCTGGTCAAGGCAAATCCCAATCCAAGAAAAAACAGCGACAAGAAGAAGATTTGCAAAAAGCCTTCCGTATAGAACTCTCGGAATTCTGAGGTGGTAAGGATTTCAGGAAAAAAAAGACTTACCGAAAATAAAAATGAACAGACTCCAATGAAAATAGAGAGATATCCGCTGATTTTACCTTCTCCAATTTCTAATCGCTTATGGTTGGTCTTAAAGTCCATAGCTGCTTTCGTTAGTTGATGAAAAACACTTGTTTTTGACTGTAGGCTATCACCAAAATAATACTTTCAAAAGAGCATTGAATGGTTCATGCGCATTTTTCTTCCTCCAAACACGTATATCGTTTTTCGGTAAAGAAGTAAAAAAGGAACCCTCCAAGTCGAGAACTTGGAGGGTTTTGAATCCTCGTGTTTAACTTCCATAGGCTTCAATTCCTTGAAGGGTTTGGGTTACCACTCCCTGCACCTCCTCAAATCCCTGATACGCACAAATAACCGCTTCAAAATCTTCCAGTTTTCCCAAATGTTTAAGCGCCAGTGGATTTCCAAAATGGATTAGAATGCAAGTTTTGCTTTTGGCCAATTTTTGGAGTTCATCCATTACTCCTTGGTCCATTCCAAATTGATTCAGGGGCTTGTGGCTTGGGACAAAAACTGCCAAAATCACTTTTTCTGCCTGTTCGATTGGGGCAATAGGTAAATCCAGTTGCTGGGAAAAGATACTTGGGTTTTGGGTAAAAAATTCGCGGTAACCCAGCTTTCCGGCTTTTGCCATAGCTTGGAGTTCTTTAGTATTGATCTCTCCGGAAATCACTGAAACGTAGTTTTCTGCCAGGTCTTTCTGGAGTTGGGAATGACTTTCCCAATCGAAGGCCGGAACTTCAATAGTCTTAAATTCCATTACTCCCAAGCGGTTTTTCAGGTCCATGACTTTTCCAAAAACCGCATCGACTTCCTTATCTGAGGCATTTTCTGCGATTTTTCCAATTCCTTCTTTCACATGATCCGAAAAGCATAGGATGTCATTGCCGGCATGGAAAGCCTGCCATTCGAGTTCCCCTGGCTCGGGATGAAGATTGGCAACCGCTTTCATATTGAGCGCATCGGAGATCACGAGTCCTTTGAAACCCATTTCTCCCTTGAGCAAGTCAGTGATCAGTTCCCGACTAATGCTGGCCGGAATGTCTTTTCCTCCGGTGAGTGCCGGCACTGCCAAGTGGCCCACCATGACGAGTTCCACGCCCCGGTCGATGCCGTATTGAAAGGGAAGAAGCTCCTCTGCTTTCAATTCTGCTTTGGTTTTGTGTAGAATTGGCAACCCCAAGTGTGAGTCTGTTGCCGTGTCCCCATGCCCGGGAAAATGCTTCAGACAGGCTCCTATTCCTGCTTTTTTCATCCCCGAATAGGCAGCAAAAGCGAGTGGAGCTACTTTTTCAGGATCATTTCCAAAAGAGCGATAGCCAATCACCGGGTTATTTGGATTGGTGTTGACATCGGCACAGGGAGCAAGATTCAGGTGAATCCCGGAGCTCTTCATGTCCTTGCCCATTCGGAAACCAACTTCTTCTACCCATCTTTCCGCATCTTCTTTTAAAGCGCCAAGGGTAATGGCAAAGGGATATTGGGGCGTTTTTTCCACCCGCATCGCCAAGCCGTATTCTCCGTCGATGCTGATCAACAATGGGATTTTGGAGATGGCCTGATAGCGGTTGATCAGACCGATGAGTTTTTCAAAAGTGCCCGAAACATCCAGTACTTCCGCCCGCTTTTCAAAGTTGGCTGCAGCGGAATGACGGCTGTGGAAAAAAGTCAGCCCACCAATTTCCTGCTCCTTGATTAGCTTTTCAATGGCTTGGTAATTTTCCTCCGTATCGTGAATAAACGCCGCAGGAGAGAAGCATTGGGCGATTTTTTGGTATTTGTTCATTTGCTGATTGGAAAATTACAAAATTGAAAGATTGCAAAATTTGGTAGAGTCTTGTTAGCCTTTTGAGGGGTTGGGGTGCTATTTCATCTCGTAAATCGTATTTCGTAATTCGTAAATCAATTAGCTTTCTTCCCAAATTCCCTCGGATACTTCACCGCATACGCCATCACAAATCCGGGAATCGTGGCGATCACCACCCACACAAAGAATCCCGGATAGCCCAGCCACTGCTGCATGTATCCGCTCAGCATCCCGGGAAGCATCATGCCCATGGCCATAAATCCTGTTGCCAAGGCATAATGGGCGGTTTTGAAGATTCCTTCTGCCAAGAAAATCAGGAAAACCATAAAGGCAGCAAAGCCAAATCCATAGCCCAGCTGCTCGATTACAACGACAGTTGTAGCGAAGGCGATGCTTTCCGGTTGGAGCCAAGCAAGGAAAATGTATCCGATATTCGGCGCATTGATGGCAAAAGCCATGGGCATCATCCACTTGCCCAAACCGTCACGCGATATCAAAATTCCTCCCAAAATTCCCCCAGCCAGCAAAGCAATTACACCCAAGGAGCCATAAATAAAACCCACCTCGGTCGTACTCAAGCCCAATCCTCCCGTCTCTCTGGAATCCAGGAAAAACGGGGAAGCCATTTTGACCAATTGGGATTCACCCAATCGATAAAGCAGGACAAAGCCTACGGAAAGTCCGATATTCTTCTTGGTAAAAAAGGTGGAAAAGACCTTGCCAAAACTGGGTTGCTCTTCTTTGGCCACGCGTGCCTCGATGACTTTTGGGGTGGAAAGGTAATTCACGCCCGTCAAGGTCAGCATCAAGGCTCCCACACCGATCATGGTCCATGACCAAGCCTGAGCCGGATCGCTAAACTTTTGTTCCAAATTTCCGGCAATGACCACAATCAAACCCTGCCCTGTAATCATACCCACTCGGTAGAAGGTGCTTCGCATTCCTACAAAAAAGCTCTGCTGATCGGGCTTTAAAGCAATCAAATATAAACCGTCAGAAGCGATGTCATTGGTCGCAGAAGCAAATGCCCCCATCCAGAAGAAAGCCAAGGTAATCGTGAAAAACTGATCTGTCCCTGTAGTTAACCCCACACCCAAAAAGACCAGTGAAAGGATCAGCTGCATGCTGAGAAACCACTGTTTCTTATTTCCAAAAAGCTCCAAAATCGGACTCCAGATTGGTTTGATCACCCAAGGCAGGTAAAGAAAGGACGTATACAACCCGATGTCTGCATTGGAGATGCCGAGGTTTTTGTACATGATCACCGATACCGTGATGATGACCACATAGGGGAGTGACTCGGTGAGGTAGAGCGTAGGCACCCAAATCCATGGGTTTTTGGAGGGATTTTGGGTCATGATTTTCTTAGTAAATGCTGATAAATACTGACTTCGGAGCTTTCTATGATTTTCGCACCCACGGCTTTTTCATAAAATTCTGCCGGGCCTACTCCTCCGATGATGGCATAGGCATAGCCCATTTCCCGAAGGGATTCCAGTGATTTGATCAAGAGAACTTTGCCAATACCTTTTCCCCGTTCGGATTCTTTGGTGCCAGTGGGTCCGAAAAAATTGCGAGCGGTGCATTCATAGCAAGCAAAGCCCAACAACTCATTGCCTCTTTGGGCGATCCAACAGGAAACCGGCTGTCTCGAAAAAGCTACCTCAACTTCTGATTTCCAATAAGCACCAAATTGCTCCATCACCCATTCGCTGACGAGGTGTTTTTCAGGAGCAATAGTCCTTCGAAACACGATTTTTTCCTTTTCCGACAGTCTCTTTTCCAATTCGGAGGCGTTGGGGAGTTCTATCAGGCGAACGAGCATATCTTTCATGGGCGGGTGGATTTTGGGGTTTGGAAGACCTGAGTTTGTACGATTCGGCCATAATGATCAATCCAGCGGATCGCCAAATACTCGGTATTCAAGCTTGGTACTTCTAGGTATCGGACTCTCGATCCACCTACCCAAGCCGTATGAATAATCGCCTCGTGTAGCGTATTCAAATCATTTCCGCCTTGGACCATCGCATATCGGATGGCGGGATCAAGTGGTTTTTCGAGATTGATTTGGGTTTTTTCGGGGGTGGTTTTCACATCAAAAACCACCGGAATTTCAATGATGGTCTGTGTCTTTGGTTCAAAGGATGGAGGCAAAGTGGGACGATTAAATACCTCCGCTTTCAGCTTTTGAGCGATGTCCTGATTTTTGATGTAGATGGATTTGGCGGAGAAAAAGGCATTACCCTGTATCTGAGGCAAAGTCCTGGCATAATTGACTTGGGTGTTGAGTTCGGCTGGATTTTTCCAAGCCTCATCGGAGTCTTCCCGGATTTTATAAGGCCCGTTTCCGATGTAAATGTTGGTTCCGTAGCTGTTATTCGACCACCAGTCGGCCAGTTTGCGGTGGGAAGCCAGTCGATGCTCCATGCTCCAATACAATTGTGGGATCAGGTAGTCGATCCATTTGTTTTTCATCCAAAGCAAGACATCCGCGTAGAGGTCATCGTAATTGGTCTGACCGGCCTGGGTGGGTGATCCCTTGGGGTCTTTGCTTTGATTTCTCCAAACTCCAAAAGGGGAAATCCCAAACTGCACCCAAGGCTTTTGCGCCTTGATGGTCTGGCTGAGTGCCAAAATCAAATCGTTCACATTCTGCCTTCTCCAGTCGTCCCGAGACTGTCCGGGTTTTTTGTATTTGTCATAGGAAGCTTTATCGGGAAAATCCAGCTTAGGCTCTTTGTAAGGATAGAAATAGTCATCAAAGTGAATGGCATCGATATCATAATTGGTGACCACCTCTTTGATGATAGCCAAAAGGTGATTTTTCACCTCAGGCAGTCCTGGGTCATAGTACCACTTGGTACCATATTTCAACATCCAGTTTCGATGTTTGAAAAAGTCGTGTTCAGGACTTAAGTCACTGGTTTCGAGGTTCATGGTGGCCCGATAGGGATTGAGCCAAGCGTGAAATTCCAGTCCGCGGTCGTGCGCTTCTTTGATCATCCAAGTCAGGGGATTTTCCTGGGTGGCAGGAGCTTTCCCTTGCTTTCCTGTCAGGTATTTGGACCAAGGGGCAAAGTTACTGGGGTAAAAGGCATCGCCCGCGGTGCGGATTTGCACGATGACAGCATTGAAGTTTAGGTTTTTGTAATAATCCAAAAGCTTGATGTATTCTCGCTTCTGAACTTCCCAAGGTGAATCGGGAGAAACCGGCCAGTCGATATTGGCGACGGTAGCAATCCACACTCCGCGGAATTCCCGTGGGATATCGGGCATTCGATAGGCCAAAGGTTTTAGAGCAACTGCAGGCAGTGGTTTGGCAGGAAGGGTTTCACTGGTTTTAGGAGAAACCGTGGAGGTAGGAGAGCTGGGTCTTATAGGAGTAGTAGCAACTGGCTTTTTGGATTTGCAAGCTGCAAACAAAAGAATGCTGATCAGGAATAGGTGAAAGAGTCTTAGGGGGAAGTGCATCGGGTAATTTTATTAGGAAAATAGGAAAGGTTTTTTTTTTGAATTGGTGGTCTGCGGGGACACAGACCACGGCAAGGGGGAATTTTAAATGGGTTTGAGAATGGCTTTTTGATCAAAATAGGGCCGGTTATCAAGGCTTTGGTACTGGTTTAAGATTAAGGTCAGCTAATTTTTTTCTGAGCTGGTTCATGAATTTGTCCCCAGGATCGGATTTGACCGTTCTGTAATTGGGATCCTTTTCTTTCCAAAGATCAGTTTTCTGGAAATTCTGGTATTCGTGATGACCGATGACATACTCGATAGGATATTTCCTCTTGAGGAATCTGATCAGTTTTTCATTGGCAGTGAGTTGGGCTTTGGTAAGGGGCATGTCATCGCTTCCGATGTTTTCGATACCGATAGCCAAATAGTTTAAGCCAATCACGTGCCGAGCAAAGGTCGTGTCGGGTAAAAGTCTGAAAACTGTTCCATCCCGGTCAATCAAAAACTGGCTGGAAACATTCAGATTACTCGCTCCTGTCAAATCTGCCCGTCCTCCCAGTGTCGGAGGATTGAAGACATCAAAAGTCACTTCGATGTTATTGATAGCTGTCCAGTGAACGACCACCATTTTGGGTTCGATCGTGGCGGTGGTTTTGTCCAGACCGTGTCGGTCTTTCAGGTATTGGATAGAAAGTTTTTCCCGCTCTGCATTCCAGGTAATGGGTTTATCGATGATGCGGAAGGTAGCTTTTGGACTACAGGAAAACAGGCAAACGCCCAGTAAAAGGGCTAGGATATTCAGGAAACTTCTATTCATTTTCTTCCAGTTTGGGCTTGGAGCAATTTCAAGACTAAACTAGGCAGAAAATGGGAAAATGAGGTTTTAATGCGGGTTATGAATTTTCCAAGTTTTCTAGATCATCAAGATCCTTTGATCTCTTAGAAGCATGTTTTGCATCAATTAAATCGTTTTTGTGTAGGGTTCTTACATTTAGTCCCCCGTCATCATAAATTTTGGATTGATTAAATGCTTGGTCAAAATCCAACCCTTTCACTTCAGTCATGATGTCAATTGCTACAGGGGATTTTCCATAAGAAAAAACATTCCACTCAGGATGATGTAAAAAATTCCACTCGGTCATATCGAAAACGGGCATTCCAAATTGATAGAAAGCCTTTTCTAGCCTGCTGTAGTTTTCCTTTGTTTTTCTTACCCAAATATCCATGTCTCCTGTAGTCCGGGAATACCCATGAATAATGACAGAAAATCCGCCAACCAAAATGTAATCTACGCCCTGCTCGTTAAGGGCATTTAGAAAATCCCTGAAATCATCTTGAAAGATATTCCCCACTACTTTCTGGATTTTATTTGAAAAATTGTCTTATCCATTCGAGGCGGATTATCCAAATCGTATCCGTAGGCAATGCTATTCAAATACTGATGAATCCGAAGTCGCTCCTGCCAAGTTGTGTTTTGATAGGCTTTCCCATAATTAACTTGTTCGGAGGCATTTCTGGCTTCGAAAGCAGTTCTGTCAAGTCGGAATTTTTTAGGGGAATCGCTCATTCAATCTGTGAGTTTAATAGCTTCTTTGTCTTATAGAATTTTTATCAATTACAGTAAGAGATCTTGAAAAACTCAATTTCTTATCGATTAAATCAAGGGAAATCTTTGCAGGGTCTTTTGGCTCAAATTCATGAATTCGAAAAAAAATCACACCTGAGTCAGGTTTAAGTCCATGCCTAAAAATCAATTCGCCATAATCAGAATCATGTGTCAGGATAGTTAGGTTTTGATTAATGGCTATGGACATTACTTCCTGATCTGAAATTTCCTGAAACTTTTCAGCGATTGAGATGACTTCAATATTGTGCTCTCTCAATAAGATTACACTTGGCCAAGGGAAATTTTCATTCGCTAAAAAGGCCATTAGGAAACCCTGCTACGAAGTTCTACCATTAATCCATCTTTAACAAAATCATTTAAATAAGCAAAAACTGCCTGTAAGTCCTCTTTCTTCAAATGCGGATAGGATTCCAAAATTTTAGATTCAGACCAACCATCGGCTAGCCTTTCCAGAATGAATTCCACAGAAATCCGAGTGCCTTTTATTACAGGCTTACCAAGCAATACATTCTTGTCAGATACTATCCTTTCTTTCCATTCCATATTCTAAAGTACAGAAATAATGAGAATTAGGTTCTGTTGATAGTTGGTTTTTGAAGAGCAGATATTTGCTTAAGCAATGGTTTTTTTAAATCCGAAATCTGAAATCCGAAATCCGAAATCAAAACTTCACCCCAAACCGTTCACCCAATTGAGTCAAGTCCTTCACAACGGGATCGAGCAAAGGAATTCCATCCGTTTTTCGAATAGCTTCCAATTCCCGCTCAGGATCTCCGGGAATTAAAACTTTTTCATTTCCTGGTGTTGGTTCAGCGGAACGGAATCGACGAATCCAATTGTCCATATGAGATTTGAACTCATCGGCTGGTCGGAAGGCATCTACGCGCATCGCACCGAAAAAGTGGCCGATTCCTTCTCCTACCAAATTGGGGAGTGGATCTAGGAATGCCACGAACGGAGGAACCCAAGGTCCGTAATTTGCTCCAGAAAGTACAGCTGAAAAAATGTCCACGATTGCCCCGAGTGCATAGCCTTTTTGCGAACCGTGCTCCCTGTCTCCACCGAGGGGCAACAAAGCACCGCCATCTTTCACCCCATTTGCAGAGGTGGTTGGATTTCCTTCTTTGTCCTGTACCCAGCCTGTAGGTGTGTCTAGTCCTTTTCGCTGAAGAATTTCCAGTTTCCCATTTGCGGCAGTAGTTGTGGCCATGTCGGCGACAAAAGCAGGTTCTTCATAGGCAGGAATTGCAACAGAAATCGGATTCGTGCCTAGCAATCGCTCTTTAGAGAAAGTAGGAGATACCAAAGGACTTGCATTGGTCAAGGAAATTCCGATCATATCGTGCTCCAAGGCCATCATGGCATGGTAACCCGCGATGCCGTAGTGGTTGGAGTTTTTCACCGAAACCCAGCCCGTTCCCACATTTTTGGCTTTTTCGATCGCTACTTTCATGGCAAAGGGTGCGACCACCAAGCCTAATCCGCTGTCACCATCGACTACGGCGGTAGAAGGCGTTTCGTAAGTCACGCGGACGTTAGGAGTGGCGTTAATTCTTCCTTTTTCCCACAATCTCACATAGCCGCTCAGCCTTGCTACACCATGACTGTCTACACCACGAAGGTCTGCCGAGAGCAGGACTTCCGTTGCGATTTTGGCATCGGATTCCTGACATCCTATTTTGGTTAGCATGTCATAGGTGAAACGGTACAGGTGATCGTAGGAGAAATTTTGCATTTGATGGTATTTTTCGTGGTTCAAAGATAAGGTGTGAAGCCACAGTTGCACAGATGATTTTTTATTCTTCAAACAGCCTCTGATGCACAGATGGTTTTTTGAGATCTTTCTGCAAATTCCAACTATCCCTTTGTGCCTTTCCGTCTTTGTGGCAAAAAATTATACCGCCACTTTTCCAGCAAGCAATCGGGAAACGGCTCCTTCTTTCAGAGAATAGTGAGAGCAAACAATGGCATCTACAGGTACATAGCGCAGGATAAATTCAATTAGGCAGCTAGCCACGACGATCATATCTACCCGCATGGCGATCATGCCGGGGATTTTCAGCCGCTCTTCTCGGTTTTTGGTTTTGAGCATCTGAAAAATTCGCTCAAATTCAGCTGTAGGCAATTCAAATACATGTTGGCCGGTGAGTTTGCACTGCAGCATGGATTCGAAATAAATATCCGTCAGGGTATCAAAAGTGCCAGAGGCACCTACCAGACCTTCAGGTTTATACTGTTCGATTGCCTCAAGAAGAGGCTGGAGTTTGAGGAAACAATGGTCTTCCAACTTTTCCACATCTTCAGGCAAAATCGGGTCATGGTAATGGAAAGCATCAAGGAGGCGCTGTCCGCCTATTTCAAAGCTTCTTTTCCAAAAAACTTCCTGGGAGGTACCAATGATAAACTCCACCGAACCCCCACCGATGTCCATCATCAAATTGACATGACCATTGAGCGAACCCGAAAGGTTGATGCCTTCGTAGATCAATTGGGCTTCCTCTTCTCCTGAAATGACATGGATTTCGATGCCGATGTCTTCCTTTACCTTTTGAACAAATTCAGCTCCATTTTCAGCATTTCGGACGGCGGAGGTTGCAAAAGCAAAAACCTGATCGATGCCTTCTCCATCAATCAGGTTTTTAAAATGCTTGAGTGTATGAAAGGCCCTTTTTTGGGCATCAGGAGCAAGTTGATTTTGGCTGATACCTCCCTGGCCGAGCTTGACGGGGATTTTTTCCTTGTAAAGTGTTCTAAAACCGACACCATTCAATTCCACCAATAACAAATGAAATGTATTGGTCCCCATGTCGATCACCGCAGCCTTTCTGGTACTCATATTCTGCCAAAATTTTTGGATGGGCGAATATAGAAAGTTTTTGAAAAGTAAAAGGTTGAGCTTCATAATCAGGACAAAAAGATATTGATCAGTGGTTGATTGAAACATGACCTTATGAATTTTTCAATCTTCCAATTTTTCAATTTCCCATTCCATTCAAGGGCCTATATTTGGTGAAAGAACGAAAACCCCGAATATGACTGACCCAAAGAATCCATTGTATACCCTACCCAGCAATGCTGACAAAATCGCGCTTTTGGCCAAGAAAAATGCCGAAGCAGAATTGGGAGGAGGGAAATCACGAATTGAAGCCCAACATAAAAAAGGAAAACTCACCGCCCGAGAGCGAATCGATTTACTCCTTGATGAAGGGACTTTTGAGGAAATAGATAAGTTTGTGATGCACCGTGCCAAGGATTTTGGGCTGGAAAACGAACACTACTTAGGTGATGGAGTAATTACGGGTTATGGTGAAATAAACGGTCGATTGACCTATGTTTTTTCGCAGGATTTCACTGTTTTTGGAGGCTCTCTCTCCGAAACTCACGCGGAAAAAATCTGTAAAATCATGGATTTGGCCATGAAAAACGGGGCACCGGTGATCGGTTTGAATGACTCAGGCGGTGCTCGAATCCAAGAAGGCGTCAATTCACTTGGAGGCTATGCGGATATTTTTTACAGAAATACCTTGGCTTCCGGTGTCATTCCTCAAATATCTGCCATCATGGGACCTTGTGCAGGTGGCGCGGTATATTCTCCTGCGATTACGGATTTTATCCTGATGGTGGAAAATACCTCCTACATGTTCGTGACCGGACCCAATGTGGTAAAAACGGTGACTCAAGAAACCGTCACCGCCGAAGAACTCGGAGGTGCTTCTACCCACAGCACGAAGTCTGGAGTCACCCACTTTGCCTGCGCCAATGAGGTGGAGGCGATACGCCACATCAAACGTTTACTGAGTTACATCCCCCAAAACTGCGAAGACACAGCTCCGGTTTATCCCTACGAGTTGAAGAAAGATGAGTCTAGAGTTGTCTTGGATTCAATCATTCCAGAAAACCCAAATCACCCGTACGATATGCGGGATGTGGTGAGGGGAATCGTGGACGAGGAGTCTTTTCTAGAAGTTCATGAGAACTATGCCGACAATATCGTGGTGGGCTTTGCCCGGATTGCAGGGCGCAGCGTAGGCATTGTAGGCAATCAACCTCAATCCATGGCTGGTGTACTCGATAATCATGCTTCGGTAAAGGCTGCGCGATTTGTCCGTTTTTGCGATAGCTTCAATGTGCCTTTGCTTGTGTTAGTAGATGTGCCAGGGTTTTTACCGGGAACAGATCAGGAGTGGAATGGGATCATTACTAATGGAGCAAAATTGCTTTATGCATTTTCTGAGGCTACCGTTCCAAGAATTACTGTGATCACCCGAAAAGCGTATGGCGGTGCCTACGATGTAATGAACTCCAAGCACATTGGGGCAGACATGAACTATGCTTGGCCGACTGCCGAGATTGCGGTGATGGGAGCAAAAGGCGCTGCAGAGATCATTTTCAAAAAGGAAATCGCCGAAGCCGAAAATCCGGAAGCCAAACTTCAGGAAAAGGTGGATGAATATACCGCCAAATTTGCCAATCCGTATCGTGCGGCACATCGTGGCTTCATTGATGAAGTCATCGTGCCTTCAGATACCCGAATCAAACTGATCAAAGCCTTCAAAATGCTGGAAAACAAAGTGGATAAACTTCCGAGAAAAAAGCATGGGAATATTCCGTTGTAAGGAAAAAGTAATTGGTTATTGAGTTACTGGTTAATTGTCGTTAAACCAAAGTTTGTCGTGAGCATAAAGACTTTTGAAGATTTGGAAGTTTGGAAAAAAGCAAGGGAAGTGCGCCTTTTCGTTCAGAAATTGGTTAGAAAATTTCCTTCTGAAGAGAAATATGCTTTAGCAATTCAGATAAGAAAATCCTCTAGATCGATCACCAATAACATAGCCGAAGGATATGGGAGATTTTTCTATCAGGAAAATATCCAGTTCTGTAGAATTTCCAGAGGATCACTTACTGAAACACTTGATCATATGATCGTTGCGTTTGATGAGGATTATATTTCAGAGTTTGATTTGGCTGCATTTAGGATTCTTTAAGATGATTGCCTAAAACTTTTAAATGGGATATCAATTACCTACAAAAAGCCAAATCGGGTTCACCAGACCAATAACATAATAACTTAATAACGAATAACTCGATCTCAGAATCTTGAACTATGAATAAATTCGAAAGCGAAACCCATTTTCTAAAAACTTATCTCAACAACGCCTCCCCAACCGGCTTTGAAGCTTCAGGTCAGCAGATTTGGCTGGATTACATCAAGCCGTTTGTGGATACCTATTTCACCGACAATTACGGAACAGCTGTCGGAGTGATCAATCCCGAAGCGACTTACAAAGTGGTGATTGAGGCCCATGCGGATGAGATCAGCTGGTTTGTGAACTACATAAAGGACGACGGATACATTTATGTCCGTCGAAATGGTGGCTCGGACCACATGATTGCTCCATCGATGCGGGTGAATATCCATACTGACAAAGGGATCGTTCCAGGAGTTTTCGGTTGGCCAGCCATCCATGTTCGGAAGGAAGGAAAAGAAGATGCGCCAACTTTAGATAATATCTTCATCGATGTCGGAGCTCGCTCCAAAGCCGAAGTGGAGGAAATGGGAATCCATGTCGGCTGTGTGATCACCTTCCAAGATGAATTGATCGAACTCAACGGTAAATTCTGGTCTGGCAGGGCTTTAGATAATCGAATCGGAGGTTACATGATTGCGCAAATGGCCAGAAAGATCAAGGAGTCAGGTAAACAATTGCCTTTTGGACTTTACATCGTTAATGCTGTCCAGGAGGAAATCGGTCTAAGAGGCGCCGAGATGATTGCTCATCGCATTAAACCTAACATGGCCATCATCACTGATGTGTGTCATGACACCACTGCACCTTTATATAATAAGGTGACAAGTGGTGATCAGACTGCAGGAAAAGGTCCGGTACTAACCTATGGTGCTTCTGTTCATAAGAAGCTATTGGATTTGATTATTGCCGCTGCGCGGAAAAATGAGATTCCTTTCCAGCGGGCTGCCGCTTCCAGAAGTACGGGTACGGATACCGATGCCTTTGCCTATTCCAATGAGGGAGTGCCATCTGCCTTGATTTCACTTCCTTTGAAATACATGCACACGACCGTGGAGACAGCGAGCAAACAGGATATCGAGCAAGTCATCGATCTGATGTATGCTTTCTTGGTAGACTTCGATCCAAGTTTTGATTTTAGATACATCAGTTAATCGTGTATTGGTTATTAGTTATTGGGTTAAGCATGGTTTAGCTTTTCCCAATAACTGATATCATTTAACTTTTTCAATCATGCACTTCACTGACCAACTTCATCAAACCATTTTTCTTCCTCAACCTCCTAAGCGGATCATTTCCTTAGTGCCTTCGCAAACAGAGCTTTTGGTTGACTTGGGTTTAGAGGGACAAATTGTCGGGGTGACCAAATTTTGCATACATCCCAACTACTTGAAAAAGAGTAAAGTCATCGTTGGGGGGACTAAGAATTACCGATTTGAGGTGATTGATTCCTTGAAGCCTGATTTGATCATTGGAAATAAGGAAGAAAATGATCGAGAAGGGATTGAGAAATTGGCTGAAAAGTATCCGGTTTGGATGAGTGATATTTTTTCTCTGGAGGATAATTATGAGATGATTCGCCAAGTTGGAAGGATTACTCAAAGAGAAAGTCAGTCTCAGGAAATCATTCGAAAGATCAAATCCACTTTTGAACAGCCTATTCCCCATAAAGGAACCTGTATCTATCTGGTTTGGAACGAACCAATCATGGTAGCAGGTCAGAACACGTTTATTAATGTCATGTTGGAAAAGGCAGGATTTGAAAACCTGATCGATAAGCCAAGATATCCTGTACTGGAAAAGGAAGAACTGCAAATGCTCAATCCAGACTATTTGCTTTTGAGTTCTGAACCTTTTCCTTTTAAGGAAAAGCATTTCGAATTTTTCAGGGAATTATTGACAAATAGTCAAATCGAACTGGTAGATGGGGAGCTTTTCTCATGGTATGGAAGCCGATTGATACATTCTGCCGAATATTTTCGAAGATTATAGCGTAAGCATAGTCCAAGTATTGGGATCCATTGGTAAAAAATTGAAATACCTCTCGGTACTTTTTTAAAAAATTCAATTAACTTTTCGGTTCTAACATTAAACCTGTTTTTTCTAATGAAAGACAATAGAAGAGGCTTTCTCAAAAAATTGGGATTGACCACAGGGGCTGCAGCTCTGGTGCCGGCTCTTATGGCCGAAGCAAATATGATCCGAGAGGAATATCTCCTTCGCATAAAAGAAGATGCTGCCGACAAGCCCATCCGACTTGCACTTATCGGTGCGGGAATTATGGGAACTGAAGATACCAATACCGCGCTACAGCATGCCAATGTTTCTTTGGTGGCAGTTTGCGATTTGTATGATGGTCGTTTGGAATCTGCCAAAAAGAAGTGGGGTGATCACCTTTTTCTGACGAAAGACCACAAAGAGATTCTGAAAAGAGCCGATGTGGATGCGGTGATTATTGGGACTCCCGATTCTTGGCACAAGCAGATTTCTGTGGATGCACTCAATGCAGGCAAGCATGTGTATTGTGAAAAGCCTATGGTCCATTCGGTAAAAGAAGGTCAGGAAGTGATTGATGCATGGAAGAAATCAGGGAAAGTGATGGTGGTGGGTTCTCAGGGGATTTCATCTTTGGGAAATGAAAAAGCAAAAGAGCTGCTAGCTGCAGGAGCAATTGGCGATATAGTCTATGCAGAAGGTTTTTGGGCGAGAATGTCTCCTGAAGGGGCGTGGCAATACAATGTGCCTGCTGATGGAAATGAGAAAACCGTAGACTGGAAACGCTATGTTTCCAATACCACTCAACGGAATTGGGATCCATTGAGATTCTTCCGGTGGAGAAATTATTTGGATTACGGCACAGGCATGTCTGGAGATTTGTTTGTCCACCTATTTACTAGCCTTCACTTTATCACCAATTCTAAAGGACCAAGTAAAATTGCTTCCTTAGGTGGGCTGAGGTATTGGAAAGACGGAAGGGAAGTTCCTGATGTGCTTTTAGGAAGCTTTGACTATCCAGAGTCACCTGAGCATCCTGGATTCAATCTTTCTCTCCGATGCAATTTTGTGGATGGTACTTCGGGTACAACCTATCTTAGAATTGTAGGCACTAAAGGCTCTATGGATGTTAAATGGGAAGAGGTTGTGGTGAAATTGAATAGTAATGCAGAAAGCGATGATCCTTTTATGCAGGAACAAGCTAAATTGAGGGCAGCTTCGGGAGAAGAGGATCGAGCCAAAATCCTTCCACCAAGAGAAATGTCATACAAAGCAGAACGTTCTTGGAAGGGAGCGCATTATGACCATTTTGGGAATTGGTTTAGAGCCATTCGCACAGGTGGTACAGTAGCCGAAGATCCTGTTTTTGGATTCCGAGCTGCCGCACCAGCCTTGCTATGTAATGACAGCTACTTCCAAGACAAGTTTATCAAGTGGGATCCAGTTAATATGAAATTGATATAAAACAATGAAGAAAAAGTATCTCGTATGGGTAGCCTTAGTAGGATTAGGATTTTCCTGTGGACCCAAAGCAACAGAAGAAACTGCCGAGGCGGTGGTAGAAGAAGTGGTAGCTCCTGATAATTCACTTACTGAAGAGGAAAAAGCAGCAGGTTGGATGCTATTGTTTGATGGCACATCGATGGATGGTTGGAGAGCTTTCAATGGAGATTCTACTCCATCTAATTGGATTATTGAAGACGGTGCGATGAAAGGACTCGGTGCCACAGGTGGAGAGGACTTTGGTGGAGATGTGGTTTTTGGACCGATGGAATTTGAAGAGTTTGAAATGGAGTTTACCTGGAAAATCTCTCCTGGAGGTAATTCTGGAGTTTTTTACCACGTGGTAGAAGGGCCTAAGTACAAGGCACCATATTACACTGGTCCCGAATATCAGGTCATCGATCAATTGGGCTTCGCTCAACCATTGGAAAAATGGCAATCTCTTGCTGGCGATTACGCAATGTATGAGCCGGATTATGAAGGTGTGGTAAAACCAGCCGGGGAATGGAATACTTCGAAAATAGTATTCTCCCTTGAAGGAGCCAGCTATTGGCTGAATGGTAAAAAGACAGTGGAATTTGTTCCTTATTCTGAAGATTGGACCGCTCGTAGAAATTCAGGTAAGTGGAATGACTTTCCCGATTATAAAATTGCCAAAAAAGGCCTTATTGCATTACAAGACCATGGAGATCCTGTATGGTTCAAAAACATTAAAATTAGACCCCTATGAAAAAAATCATCCTCCTTGCATTGATGCTAGTCGTAGCACAAGCATCATTCGCTCAAAAGAAAGTAAAGTTATTTAATGGAAAAGACCTTTCAGGCTGGAAGATCTACGGTACAGAGAAATGGTATGTCCAAGATGGACTTTTAGTATCAGAAAGTGGCCCAGACAAAGGTTATGGTTACTTGGGTACTGAAGAAAACTACCAGGATTTTGAAATTGAACTGGAATTTAAGCAAGAAGCCAATGGTAATAGCGGTGTATTCATTCGGTCAACCGTAGATGGTACCAAAGTATCGGGCTGGCAAGTGGAAGTTGCTCCTCCGGGAAATGATACCGGCGGTATTTATGAATCCTATGGTAGAGGTTGGTTGATCAAGCCTGACCCTTCAAAAGACAAAGCCTTGAAGTTTGGCGAATGGAACAAAATGAGAATAGTAGTAAAAGGAGACAATGTGACCTCCTATGTCAATGGTGTGGAAATGGTCAACTTCTCTGATGCCAAAATAGGCCAAGGAAAAGGTGGAGTCCTTCTTCAGATTCATGATGGTGGAGGTATTAAGGTTTATTGGCGAAATATTGTATTGAAAAAGCTTTAATTTTCGAAACATTTAAGTTTTTGAGCCCTGTGATCTAGTATCACAGGGCTTTTTTATTTGGTGAAAAATTTCCTTTTCAATCTCAGAGAGTTAGCGAAAAGATTGACAAATTCTTGAATTAGGTATTGCCAGCCCACAAAATCCTCAGATATTTGCACTCCCAAACGACGCGAACGGCATCGGAGATAAAGATGAGAGGATGGAGATTGGGGATTTATACTGGGTATATATGACCTGGGGTTGATCCGTTCTTGAAGCGGGAAAAAAAGTTTTAAAAAAACTTCTTGCTGAAGAGAAAAAGCTTCTTACCTTTGCAACCCTGTTCGGAAGGAACGGGGATAAAAAACTGGAAATCGAAAGATAAGAAAACGATGACCACAATCTCTGGAAATGACCGGAGACAAGTTCTTTGAAGTGATGTAAGGCGAAAAAGAAATAACCTGAGGAGAGGAGTTTATGAT